>JADLHE010000473.1 GCA_020848965.1 Saprospiraceae bacterium | reverse complement strand
TCTGCATTGGAGGAGACAACTGCCAGCCTGATACCGAAGGAAGACTTTTTGAAACTACTCCATGCCAATCGTGACGTGGCCAGCCGCCTCATCAAGATGTTGGCCGACAACGTGGCTGAAAAAGAAGTGCAACTGCTCCAACTTGCTTACAACTCCGTGCGCAAGCGGGTAGCCGAGGCCGTCTTGCTGCTGCACGACCGCTATTCCAAAGAAGGCAAAGACGATATCCAAATCCTACGGGAAGACCTTGCTCATATCGTTGGTACAGCCAAGGAAAGTGTTATCCGAACTCTCACCGAGTTCAAGGAAGACGGTTATATTGACATCAAAGACGGTGCTATCCGCATTTTGAACAAGAAAAAACTGGAGGGGCTGCCAACGTAAAGTCGCCAATAAAAAAGATGAAGGGCCGGGCAATTGCTTGGCCTTTTTTGTTGCCCCTTCTGGCTGCTTCGCAACATTACATGCGTACCTTTGTTGCCTTAAACAGCAAACTAACTGAGCGGATGAGCTGTTGACCGTCCACCGTCCACCGTCCACCGCCCACCGTCTCCAATATGATTCAAAGCGACATACTCGTGCTCGGCTCCGGCATTGCCGGATTGACCTTCGCCCTGAAAATTGCACAAGAGCGCCCCGACCTGAAAATCACCGTGCTCACCAAAACCAACGAAACCGAAAGCAATACCCGCTATGCACAAGGCGGCGTGGCCGCCGTTTGGGATTTCAAGACGGACAGCTACCAGAAACATATCGAGGACACGCTGATAGCTGGCGATGGGCTTTGCGATGAAAAAATCGTGGAAATCGTGGTGAAGGAAGGCCCCGACCGGGTGCAAGAAATCATTGATTGGGGTGCCCGTTTCGATAAAAAAAAGGACACCAATTACGACCTAGCCAAAGAGGGCGGCCACTCTGAAAACCGCATCCTGCACTACAAAGACCTCACGGGCTGGGAAATGCAGCGCACCCTCAGCGCCCAAGCCGATGCTACACCAAACATCACCGTGCTGGAGCATTATTTCGCCATTGACATCATCACGCAGCACCATTTGGGGCATACCGTCACAAGGGTGACGCCCGGCATCGAGTGCTACGGTGCTTATGCACTCAACAAGCTAACGGGCGAAATCGAAACCTTGCTGGCCCGCATGACCGTGCTGGCCACTGGCGGCGCTGGGCAAGTTTATCGGAACACTACCAACCCCGTCATTGCCACCGGCGATGGCATGGCGATGGTGTATCGGGCCAAGGGCCGCATCCAGAACATGGAGTTCGTACAATTCCACCCGACTGCGCTCTACAACCCAGCGGGCGACAACCCGTCCTTTCTCGTATCGGAAGCGGTGCGGGGCTTCGGGGCGGTGCTGAAGACGCCGCAGGGCGAGGAGTTCATGAAAAAATACGACGAGCGGGGCAGTCTTGCCCCCCGTGACATCGTGGCAAGGGCCATTGACCGGGAGATGAAAATACAGGGCGTCGAGCACATGTACCTCGACTGCCGACACCTCGACAAAGAGGGCTTCGTAGCGCATTTCCCCACCATTTATGAAAAATGCCTGAGCATCGGCATTGACCCGATGAAGGACATGATACCCGTGACGCCTGCCTGCCATTATATGTGCGGCGGCATCATGACCGATGAAATTGGCCGGACGAGCATTCACCGCCTCTATGCCGCTGGCGAATGTACCTGCACGGGCCTGCACGGGGCCAATCGCCTCGCTTCCAATTCACTTTTGGAGGCAATGGTCTTTGCGCATCGTATATTTTTGGAGGTAAAAGAAAAAATTGATGAAACCCACCTTCCTGCCACCCCGATACCTGATTGGAACGCACAGGGCACGACCGACCCAAAGGAGTTGATTCTCATCACACAGAGCACCAAGGAGTTGAAGGATGTCATGAGTTATTACGTGGGCATCGTGCGCTCCAATGAGCGCCTGCAAAGGGCAACCGACCGACTTTTCATACTTTATAAGGAAACGGAAGACCTCTACCACAAAACCACCATCTCGCCTCAGCTTTGCGAGCTTCGCAATTTAATAACCATAGCCTATCTCATTACCCGTTCGGCGGCCATGCGGAAGGAGAGCCGGGGCTTGCACTTTACAACGGATTTTCCTGAGCAGTTGGACTTTATTGATTTGACGATTCTTTAGTGCCAAAATCATTGGCCCTGAAGGTAGCGCTCCACTTCTGCCTTCATCAGTTCGTGGATGTGCTGGGTAACGCTGCCGGGTACGCCTTTTCCAATGATGACGTCGTCAACTTGCACAACGGGCATGAGCAAACGGGTGCTGCTGGAGATGAAGGCTTCTTTCGCCGTGTGCAGTTCTTCCAAACTGGGGCGGCGGTCTTCCACTGCGTAATGATGGCGGGCTACTTGCAACAAGTGCTTCCGGGTGACGCCGTGCAAGATGCCTTCGCTGGCCGTTACGATGGTATTGTCCTTAGTGACTATGAAAAAATTGGCACGGGTTGTTTCGTAAATATGCCCTTCGGAATGGAAGAGCACATCTTCCGCCCCAGCTGCCTTTTGTTGCGGCAGCAAATAAATTCCCACTAAATAATTGATGGTTTTCGCGCTGGGAAAGGTACGATGGTATTCATGTAGCATGAGTTTCACGCCGTTCTCAAACTTGTGGGCAGGGTAAGCGGGGGGCGGCATCTCCAATATAACGAGGTTGCTGCGGCCCGGTGCATAACCATCCTCGGAATAGCCTCCAGTCAAGATGATTTTGATGCCAGCCTCCTGCTCGCCATTGGCCCGGATAAGCTGCATGACCTGTTCCCGTAGCTCCTCTCTTGTGACTGGAAGCTCCAAGCGAAGCCATTTGGCAGACTGTTCCACCCGGTCTAAGTAGTCGTCGAAGAAGAGCGGCTGGCCCCTTTTCACCACGAAGTAATCAAAAAGGCCATACCCCCGCTGGATGGCAAGGTCGGTGACGCCTAGGGAAGCCTGCTCTTTCGGCACCAGTTCGCCGTTGATGGAGTAGTATGCAATCATGAAGATTTGAAGATGCGAGCATTTGAAGATTTGAGGGGTGCCTCGGCTCAAATCCTCGCATCCTCAAATCTTCAAATCCTCCTATTCCAGCTGCTTGATTGTCAGGCCAATGGATTTGATGCCCGGCAATGGGTTTACCCGCATGAACTGCTCTACGGTAATGCTGTGCTTGCCCGGCTGCTTGAACTTTGCCTTTGCCTGTAGGGGTATTTCGATGGTGCAAGAATTGCCGCTGCACTCGCCATTCCAGATGCCGGACTGTGCAGCAAGTTCCAGACTGACTGTTTGCTTCTTTTCTTCTCCACTGGGAAAGCGGGTGGTAATTTGGACGTAGCAGTTTTGGTAACCAAAATCGCCAGCGTGCTTCACTTCCAACAGGACCAAATAAGCCTTGGTGGTGTCCTGTACCTCAAAATCGAAAGCTAGTGGGGCATCATAACTCCAAGTAGCATTGGGGATAGCTTTGTTTTCGTCAAAGATGACCCCGCTGTTGCAGGCTGAAAGCAGGATGCAGGTCAGGGCTAGGCTCGGTAAATATGCGGAACGGATAGGCATTGAAGGCAAGTTGATTAAAGGATGTGCTGCAAAGGTAGTTCGCAGGTGACAAATTGCCGGATTGGAATGAAGCTAGGGAATGAAGGAAATAAAGCCTTTCGACCCCGGGACCGAAAGGCACCCAGTCAAATTTCAAAGTCGAGGTGAGCTTTTCAACTTATGACATTGTGCTTAGGTGAGGTAAAGATAAGGATGTTGAAACAATAATAAAAAAATAACAAAATAAATACAATTCAATTTCTTTCCAGAACGGACACGATAACCGTATTGAAAATCAGTTACTTAGGTCGCTAAGTAGCTGTGTGGCATCCTTGTAGAAAACACCAGTTTGGTAATCTGTTAGCATTTTTACAAGCAATGTCTTTGCTTCTGTTGTGCTGCCTTGCTGGAGCTTCGTCATGGCTGAATACCAGAGTGCCTGCTCGCCAAAGAGTGGATCTTTTGCCTCAATTAAAGCGCTGAACTGCGTTAACGCTTGGTCATATTGCTTCAGTTCGAGCTGGCAAATACCCATTGCCAAACGAGCTTTTGAGTCGGATGGTGCAATGCTTAGGGTCTGTTCAAACAGCGGCAGTGCCTCGGCAAATTTTCCAGCTTTGTACAGGTTGCCAGCTTCTGCCAAAATTTGACTGGCATCCGTATTTCGTGAGCCAAAATTCAGGTCATAAGGTTTGTAGTAACTGGCATAGAGTTGAGGAGGGGTTTGGGCTTTTGGACGAACCATCAGCCAGATACCAAGTGAAGCTACTGAAAGGATGATAACGGCAACGACCCATTTCCAAAGATTGGCTTGATTTGGCTGTTTAGCGCCACGGCCAAGCTCGGCTTGGTGGATGCGCTTGACCCGTTCCTTCATTTGGACGTCGCCAATTAGGCCCATGGCAGCTATCAGTTGTTGATGTTCTTCCAGTTCTTTTCTCAAGGTTTCGTCATTTGCCAATGACTGCTCGAAAGACTGGCGCTCGGTGGCGTCCAACCTGTTTAGTAGGTATTCATCTATGGTATGTTGGTCGTTGCTTGTCATTTCTACAGGATTGAAGGATAATTAAAATATATAGCTCTTTGTTTAAAGTTTTCAAAATTTAAGGACCTCAAGCAAGCCCGGAGCTTCAGCCAAATAGGCTTTTAGCCGCTTCATGCAATCGGCCTTTTTGTTCTTGGCTACTTGCTCATTGGAGTAGCCCATCATTTCAGCGATTTTTGACATTCGCAGCCTATCGTAATAATAGCTGACCAGCACCCTTTGGCAATCCTCGCCAAAGCGTTGCAGTAATCTTGCGAAAGCATTTTGCTGTTCATGTTCTAGCATGGAGTGCAACGGGAGGTTGTCCAGCTCTGGCATTTTGACAAGTTCGGAACTGATATCCACGGTCTCATGTCTTTTTCGCAACTGCTTGAACCAGAGGTTCTTGCAAATAGCGAAGAGGTAAGCCTCAATATTGGTTCCGGCTACCAATTTGCCTTGTCTTGCCATTTTGTACAGGGCAACCATGGCATCTTGGAAAACATCCTCGGCGTCGGCATCGGATCCCTTGAACTTGTTGACGAACTTTAGGGTCATGCCGAAAACCTGCCGATGCAGATGGGCAAGCGTCTCGTCCACCTCAAGGCTTCCACCCGATTGCAGCCGCTTCAATATCAATTCATCTGGGACTTTCCCCGTCTTATTCATTGTATTCGATGCTATTTTTCTGAACAGGTAATGATGTTATTGCCTTTTTTGCCGATGCGAAAGTAGATAGTTTTGCAAACTCTTGGCCAAAATATTGATTGTCAATAAGTTGTGGGCAATTTGTTTGCCTTCCGACCTCGAAAATACATTTATTTCCAAGCATTCGGTAACGCCATTTCTGCACGGTTATTTGCCAAAGTTACATAGTTGTAACTCTCGCTTGCGCAATCGGAGGTACAATTCTTACCTTCGGTTCGCCCTTGGATGCAAATGAATACAGTTTGAGATTTGGTCTTGCTTCTTATTTGCGAGACATGGTCTGCCCTCGAACTTCTCACCACCCCCATTTTCCCTCCCTCCAAAAAAAATTGCATCTCCCCTATTACCTTTTTCCAATTGCATGGAACGGTAATAGAAAACCAATGGAAACACGCTCTCTCTTAACTGTTTAGCCCCAAACTCCAATTTACGTCGAGGTGAGCAATCGACTGTTGAACATTGTTTTTAGGTGAGGATTCAGATTTTTTTCACTTAAAAACTCAGATTATGAAATTCAGAATTTCAGCTGCTAAAGGTCTTTTAGCTATTCTATTAGTGTTATGTAGTTCGTTAATAGTCAAGGCAGGAGATCCTCCCAGCCACAGTAATTGGGATAACCCAATGTCTATTTTAAACACGGATGGGAATAACCCAGGTGAAGGTCATACAGACAATGTCTGTGTTAACCTTGGTTCTGATCAAATCCTGAAACTTAAGCTCTATGTTGACTTTTCAAGTATTGCAATAGAGGAATTGCCCACCATGAAGTTGCTTTACAGGTTTTATGTTGATGTTGTGCAGGTGTTAAGTGGTATGACGCCTTCAGTAACATCTAGTATGTTGGTTGCCGTCACTGACACCAAAGGATTTCCACGTTACAGGGCTACTTTTAACATACCATACAATTGCGAAACATATTGTCAAGAAAATTCTTCAACAAATCTTTACAATTTTGATTTTAGGCTTGAGTATCAATTAGTGAAGCCAAGCTCCTCTCCAATTTACCCATCAGGCTGGCAGCCATATCCTTTTGCAAATTATCCTACCGTTTGGAATCCTATACAATTTGACGTTAGCCCTGCCCCACTACATTCTTATGAGCATCATATATGCTGTTCAGATAATTTCGGAAATGGAGGTGGGGAAAAAGTCGCTATTGGCTTCAAAACAACAGAGCTAGCAACAGACGGTGGTTTTGTTCAAGATAGAAATTCGGGGCAAAACAATGGAGGGGCTTTATTGCAAACACCAATCGATTTGACACCTCAATTATCCGTCTCTCCCAATCCATTCAGTAATGCCATAGAGATTAAACACCCTTTAGTCCAACCCGGCAATGTTATTATTGAATGCTTGGACTTGCAAGGAAGAATAGTGGTAAGAAAAACGCATCGTCAAGAAGGTTCTGGCATCCTTGACTTGCAATTTGATTTGACTTCAATCCCTTCGGGTCTTTACCATCTTCGCATCCGCACAGGAAATGAAAACTTTATGACCAAAATCATCAAGACAGGGCTGTGATATAAATGTGGGAATAACTCCCCTTTATACAGAGTTAAGTAATCGTTTTTAAACATTTACCTCCAAAGAATGAATTCAAACTTTCATCTAAAAACATTAAATTATGAATCAGGTATTTTCAACGCTCAAGAGCTTCTTGACAGTTTTAATTTTTACCCTCGGCGCCATAATGGCTAAAGCTGGTGATCCTCCGTCACACCATAATTGGAGCATTCATCCTATGGGAACCTATGAATTTCAAGGGCCTGACATAACAATTGCAACGCCTTGCGTTCAGTTGGCAATGGATAATATGCTTTACATAAATCTATACGTGGATTTTCTCGACCCGAACCTGAAAAACTATCCAGCAATGAGATTTCAATATCGGTTTTATGTAAATAATCAATTGGTGGTATCATCTCTAACACAAAGAGCGGGCGACTCAAAAATGACTACTTTCATAGATGACAATGGTGTTACATTGAATAGGGTGAAATATACGATACCTTACAATTGTTCAGCCCATTGCTCCGAATCACTTGATGATGAAGAAAGTTTTATGTTCAAGTTAGAGTATCAATTGATGCAGGAAATAACGTTAATTGGGGGAAATGGAGGAAGTGTAATGGTTCCATATCCTATTGCAGAATTCCAAGGTGAGGAAGAGCTTTGGCCTGCAAATATTTTCGATATACCAAGCGAACCAGGCCTTGCTCCAGAAATAGCGGAAGAGAAAAGAATTTGCTGTGGGCAATGGAATAAGCCTATACATCCAATCATTGGGAATAATGACGAAGTGGTTTACGGTGATGTTATCGTTGAGAAAGCACAGCAAGGGGAAATTCTTGATGCCGGATATGCGGGGCTAAAAATAGATGAAGCCTCAAAAATTAGTCAAAACAGCCTAGTGGTACGCCCTAACCCGTTTGTGGATGATGTTGCCATCAAGTTTAATTTAAGCCAAGCCAGTCGCGTTGAAATTGATTGCATTGATACACAGGGCCGAATAATCAAAAGTGTGCATGAACTTATGAATTCTGGGGGAACTTATGAAACGAAGATGGACTTATTGGGAATCCCATCCGGGCTTTACTACTTTAGGGTACAAACTTTGGATGGAGTCAAAATGGTCAAAATGGTCAAGAATAGTGACTAATTGAAATAAATTGAGGTGAATTGCGGCATTAGGCCAATAGCAGCGACTAATGCCGCAATTCCTTATTTTTGTGCATTAAAGCAAGTTGAAGCACATGAAGGCATTTAAGTATGGTTTTTTTAGAGGCGACAATCAGCTATGTAACTCTATAGGAGTGGTTCCTTTGATTTTTATATTTCTTTATTTTGGGCTTAGTGCTGGTGCCCTGTATGGACAAACCAATGTGAAGTATCTGGAAAGCGAAGCTGAGAAATATATGTCCAAAGTCTCGGCGGAGGATGACCCAAGGGGTAGTATCATTTTGTTGAACAAAGCACTCCCCTTGTTCGAGAAAACAAAAAACTGGGGGCGATATGTTGACTGTTTGAACGACCTTGTCACAGCATATTTTTATGATGAATTAAATGACAGCTGTTATCAGTCTGCATTAAAGGCATATGCTGTTGCAAAAGATAAATTGAAGCCTAACTCCAAGGGATATATAGCAGCAGTATTCAGTTTAGCTTTTGTTTACAGTACGGCTGGGAATTATGGTAAGTCATTGGAATACAATAATGAAGTGATTGAGTTGGAACAGAAATTTCCTAAGAATAAAAAATATTTTAACTTATACCTATCTAATTCTGCATGGATACACTACACTATCGGAGATTATGACGAAGCTGTATCTTTATACAAAAAAGCCTATGAAGTAGTAGTAGATACCTTGGGCGAAAAAAGCCATGAGGCAAGCAGGTTGCTTAGGGAAATAGCTGGGTGCTATAAGGCAAAACAACAGTTTGAAATTGCACTTGAATATTATAACAAAGTACTCACTGTTTTAGATGGGCTTGGAAGAAAAAAATTCTTTGACCAGACCCGGTGGTACGCATATATTGAAATTGCTGAAACTTACCTACTAATGGGTGAAACAAATAAAGTTTTAGAATTTTCAAAGAAGGCATTAGAAATTCATGAACGATATAATTTAATAGAAGATTATAGAACCTGGTCAGTCCTCGGCAAGCTTTACCAACAAGAGGGCAACTACAAACTGGCATTGGAGAATTTCAACAAGCAGAAAATAGCTACAGAGACGGAATATAAGACTTATCGCAACCACCCCCTAAAAGCCCTCGCCATCTCCAACATCGCCAACGTTTATGCCGATATGAAGGACTATGGCAACGCCCTTAAAAACTACCAGGCCGCCCTGCAGGCAGGCGCCGTTGGCTTCACCGACAACGACCAGCGCCGCAACCCAAGCATTGCACAGTTCATCAACAAATCGGATGCGCTGGACGTGCTCGGCGGCAAGGCGGCGGCATTGTTTGCCTCCTACAAAAACAAAAAAGGCGGCACCGAGCAGCTCCAGTCGGCCCACGACTGCTACCTCCTCATGGCCGAGCTGGTGAACGCCGTGCGGCAGGGCTACCTAGCCGAAGGCTCCAAGCACACCCTGAGCGAGAAGGCGGTGGCCATCTACGACCATGCCATCGAAGTGGCGCTGGAGCTGCACCGGGTGACCAAAAAGCAATCATACCTAGAGCAGGCCTTCGCCTTTGCGGAAGCCAATAAGGCGGTGCTGCTCTTCGAGGGCATCCGTGACCAGATGGCCAAGGGCTTTGCGGGCATCCCCGACAGCCTGCTGGACAGGGAGAGGGACCTACAGGCCGAGATAGTCTTCTACGAGAAAAAGATACTGGAGAGCCAGCAGAAGCTGACGCCCGACGCCGATGCCAAGGTCAAGGCGTGGGAGGGCAAGATATTCGACCTGCGTGCCCGGTACAACAAGCTGAACGAGCTGCTCGAAACCAAATACCCGGAATACTTTGCATTGAAATACCAGACCGGCCCGGCGTCCATTGCCTCCATCCGAAAACAGTTGAACGGCGAAAACACGGCGCTCGTGGAGTACATGCTGGGCCCCCACAACGGCTATGTGTTCTTTTTGACGAAAAACGACCTGTCCGTTTTTTTGGTCAGGGACAGCGAAGCTATTGCCGGGCACTTGGAGCGGCTGCGGGGGATACTCTCCACCCCGCCGGCCAGCAGTTCTTTTGCCACCGATTTTTCTGAGTTCTCGCAGCATGCAAACGGCCTCTACAATATATTGCTGAGGGAAGGCTTGGCCAAATTGCCCAACGGCATCGAGCGGCTGGTCATCGTGCCGGACGACGTGCTGAACTACCTGCCCTTCGAGGTGCTGCTGCGGCAGCCCGCATCGGGAAAGGCCAACTTCTCCCCCAAAAAACTGGACTACCTGTTCGAGGACTACGCCATCTCCTACCATTACTCGGCCACGCTGTTGGCCAACTCCCCGGAGGGACGCAATGAACTGAACGCAGGAACGGCATTTCTGGGCTATGCGCCGAGCTTTGGGGAGGGCATCGCCAGCAACAACAGGGCCTGTGTGGGCGGCCAGCTTTCCAGCCTGGCCTGCAACCGGCAGGAAGTGGAGGGCATCCGTGGGCTGTTCGACGGGCGGGCGGTGCTGTCCGACGCTGCCAGCACAAAGGCTTTCCTGCACGATGCGCCGGGCTACGGCATCCTGCACCTGGCCACCCATGCCTGCATTGACGAGGCGGCGCCTGGGCTGAACAAGATATTCTTCTCGGACGACTACCTCTCGCAGCTCGACCTCGACCAACTGCGCCTCCAAGCGGCGCTAACGGTGCTGAGTGCCTGCAATACGGGCACGGGCAAGCTGCAGCACGGGGAGGGCGTGATGAGCATGGCCCGCAGCTTCCTGTTGGCGGGCAGCGCCAGCGTGCTCACCAGCCTGTGGGCCGTGGACGACTGCACGACCTCCGACCTGATGCTGGAGTATTACCGGCAGCTGAGGGCGGGTGCGCCGAAGGACCTTGCCCTGCAGCAATCGAGGCTGGCCTATCTGGAGAATGCGGACATGGAGGGCAGCCACCCGTACTACTGGGCGGCCTTCGTGCAGTTCGGCGACACGTCGGCGCTGGACTTTGGCGGGGTGCCTGGGTGGGCGCTCTGGGCCGTGCCCATTGCCTTGCTGGCCCTGTTGGCGGCGGTTGTTCTTTACAGGCGGCGGTCTTCGGCTGCTGCTAGAAACGGTAACATCTGACGTTGCCCTGCTGCTTGCCCTTGTGCTTTGTGCGCTTGTGGTGCTTGCCTTCCCTTATTTTAACTGGATTGATTTTTACCGCAAAATAAAAGTCGGTGCCCGAAAGATTTTTGTTCGTAAAAATGCCTGTTGCATCATCTGAGCCAAGTACGAACCACCCAAGCCTTGTGGCGAAGCCAAGGTGGGGCCGATTCCAATTGTAGATGGAGATAGGAATTGAAACGGAAAGCCAACGATGCTGCCACCGAGGCGTCAGGGCCAGCAAGTTGCCACGTTTTGGGCCAACTTGGAAGCTTGGCAGGCGTTGTATGAGTAATCCATTCAGGTAAAAATGCTCCGATAGCCCGTAATCTGCTTGAAGGCTCAGCGTTGCAGGCAATGCCATTTTAAAACTGTTACCGATATAGGTTGCCACCGAGTCGCCTAGGGCGTCGGTGCTAAAATTCTGGGCAACCGTCTGTAGTTCAGAACGGGGGTCAAAACGGTCGTATTTGTCAAAATCAATGGTAATGGTCGAATCGAGTTGGAGCTTGTGCGCCTCGGCATTTCTGTCAAAACTTAATCTGCCAATGTCAAGCAAGGAAGCGCCAAGTTTTAGCTTGTAGCCTTCTTCATGGTCTTGGAAAATATAGGTGAACCCAAAGTCTGCACCGAGGCCATGCCCCGTTTTTTCCGACAAATAATTACTGCCGGTGGCGGAGCTAATGGCGAAGCCATATCGGCTGTTAGTATGCTCAAAACTGGCAGCGTTTCCAGGGATTTTCGCATGTTGGTAAGGTGATAGCGTTTTTATATAACCAGCTTGATAACCTTGCAGGATTTTCATGCTTATGCCAAAGTTCATCGAACCGTTTGACGTAGGGATTTTAAGGGCGTAGTTCAGGCCAATTTCTGACCAGTTGAGCAGGCCGCCCTTCACCTTCGGCACTTCGAACCGCTCGAAAAATGGCCTTTCGTCATACTGGTAATAACTGTACTGATTGGGTATTTTCACAGAACTGCCCATCAGCCGCATCCGGGTGAAAACACCAACTGAATGGTACTCGCCGATGCGCAAGGCAACCGAAGGCCCTGACAGGTAGGAATTCACCACGACGAACCTTTTTGCTTTATCGTTAAAAAAATCACCCACAAATACGTTGTCTGCCACGGTATTCTCCCCAACCTGTTTGGCTGAAACAAACTCAGCATCGGTGCGGTGTTGGTACAGCCGAAGCAAACTGGCATTCTTGATAAAGCCGAAATTATTTTCCATAAAAAACCCACCCCCAACTAGGTTGATATCCCATTTCAGGGGATTGTTCAGGTTGCTGGCTGGGTTGATGGCCAAACCGCTCGCCCCAGCGGAAGCTTCGAGGCTTAGGCCAAGTTGCTCCTGAGCAATGGTGGGGATTACCGACGAAATGGCAAGCGAAAGCATAAACGCCTTTGCGAACTTCATTGTGTTCTTTGTTTTACCGTGATTTTTTTGCCGTGGAAAACGTCGGGATGTCGGTGAGCCTGGAGGGAGACTTTTTGAATATGAAAAATTATTGTGCCAATTTCTTCACGTAAGGGTCACCCTGCATAAAAACCACTGAAAGTAGGGCTTGGCCTAGTTCATAAAATGGCCAAGATTTTCGGCAAGAAGATAAGGAGGCCCACGGCGGCTGCGCCAATGGCCGTTAGCAGCACGGCTCCCGCAGCTACGTCTTTGGCCTTTCCGGCCAGTGGGTGGTATTGCGGTGAAACGAGGTCGGTCAAGTGCTCAAGAGCGGTGTTGAATGCCTCGGCTGCCAGTACCATTGCGATAGCAAAAACGATGGCGCACCACTCCGTGCGGTTGATTTGTAGAAGAAAACCCGCCACAACGGCTAAGGTGGCAGCCACGAGGTGGATTTTGGCATTGGTTTGCGAAGCAACCAATTCGCCGATGCCCGCAAATGCGAAACGGAAGCTATTGAGCCGTTTTTTTAACATAGCTAGCCAATTGGTTCAGTTGGAAAGTACTCGTGATGCCCAAATGTTGCCCATTGATGCCACTGAAATTGTTGAAATCCGAACAGACAAATCTTGGGGAATGGAAAATATGGTCAATGGGCACATACCCAATGGTTCTTTGGATGTCCATGAAGCCGTTTCTGCTTTGCATCAGGCCAGCGGTTTCCATGAATTGCTGCAATTCTGTGGACCATGAAACGGCGTTGAAGTCACCCACAACCATCAGAGGTATGCCTTCCATATGGGTTATTTGATTGGCAAGCGCTTCGAGGTGCCTCTTGAGTTTTTGGTTTCCTAGTTCGTTGAGTGCAGGTTCCGTATGTACGCTCACGAGGCAAAAATCACTGCCGTTGTCTTTGAAACAAGCGCGCAGATTGGGTATGTCTTCGTAATAGAATGTATCAATGCTGGTCATCGGGAATTTACTATAAAGCGCCATACCAAACAACCCAATATCCACCAAACTGTGATGGTAGGGGTAGGTCTGCTTTAAGGAGTCCTCGAGCCAATTCACCCAAGCGGGGGTCACTTCATGGATGGAAATCACGTCGGCACCGCACTCGCGCAACGTCTTGGCGAGGAAGACTTGGTCATTTCCGTTGGAAAGGTTGAACAGGCCTACTTTGACGATTGCCTTTGATTCATTGGGCGTGTAATCCTCCAAAATAGCGTTTCTCCAACGGTCAATATAGTTGTTCTTAATGGAAAACTTGAGGTAGAAGGCTAAGAACAGGCAGCCGCCAAAGCAGATAAAAGTGAGCCTTGGCTGCTTGAGGAACAACAGGGCAAGCCCCCCCAAGAGGTACAGCAGCATGAGCTGAACTGCATAGTTGACCACCCATGAAAGCGGGGAGAAAACCTGTGGGAACACGCAGACAAATATCCCAAATACCACCAAGAAGGTGATTGCTATATGGGCGAGTGGATGTGCTAGAATCTTCTGCGGCATTTGCGAACCAAGTTCAATAAAATTGATAGTTCTGATTGCATCGGCAAATATACGCAGGAATCAATACCTTCAGATTTCTTGCACATTTTGAGTTTTTATGTTTTGTCTCTTTTGTTTAGAAAAAAACGCTTCATCAAATCAGCGCATTCATTTTCCAGCACCCCGTAGGCTACCAGTGTTTTTGGGTGCAATAGCTCCCGCCCATGCCGCAGAAAGCCACGTTTTTCATCCACGGCCCCATAAACGAGCTTGCCCAGCTGCGCCCAAGCCAAGGCCCCGGCGCACATCGTGCAAGGTTCCAAAGTCACGTAAAGGGTGCAATCATTCAGGTATTTGCTGCCTAGGGCGTTGGCAGCGGCAGTCAGTGCCAGCATCTCGGCATGCGCGGTCACGTCCGTCAGCAGTTCGGTTTGGTTGTGTGCCCGGGCAATGATGCGGTTGCGGCAAACCACGACCGCTCCCACCGGGATTTCGTCCTCGGAAAATGCCTTCTCAGCCTCCAACAGGGCCTGTTTCATGTAGTGTTCGTCGGAGAAAATGGTCATATGCATTGCAATGATACTGGATATTGGATACCGTTGCCCGCCAACCGTTATCCGCCAACTGTGATAATTTTCACTCGCCGTGCCAAGTCAATGGGTACTTGCACCAGCTTGCCATCCTGCGCTAGTTCGATAAAGTCGCCCTCTTTTCGCTGGATGGAAAAGCTCACTTCTGGGAGTAGGCCAAGCTGCCAGAGCCGTCCTGTGACGTGCTCGCCGGGCTGCTTCGCAGCAATGGTGCCCCGCTCGTTCAGTTGCAATTGCAACAACGAAAATTCCGGCAGCCCTCGACGTGCAGGTATGGGCGAACCGTGCGGGTCGGTGGTCGGGTAGCCAAGGGTGCGGTCCACTTCGTCGAGTATTTCATCGGTGAGCAGGTGCTCGTACTTGTCGGCGTCTTCGTGTATCTGCTCAGCGGTGAGGCCCATTTCGTTGGCGAGGTAAGTCTCCCAGAGGCGGTGCGCCCGCACGAGGCGCCGGCCCTCTTCCCGCCCCGCTTCGGTGAGCGCCAATCGGTCTTTTTCCAGTAGGTTTTTGCTGCGCAAAATCTGTAGTTGCGCTTGAAGGTTGCCCTTTGTTAGACCAAGGTTTTTCAGCAGTCCCTCCTCGGTGAGCGGCCCCTGCTGTTGTTGGCCGAAGGCCGCCTTCAGCACATCCTCCAGTTGTATGCGCCGCTGGAGTTTTCTTTTTTGAAAAAAGCGGAAGGCAAGTCCCTTTTGCGGGGAAAAAAAAGCGGCGAGTAGGTAAAAAAACGTGGCCGTCACAGCCATTGCCGGCCCCGGCGTTGTCTCGAAAACAATGGCGAGGAACAGCCCAACCGCTGCCGAAATCAGGCCGAAAAGTGCCGCTATTATCAAGGCATAGTGCAGGCGATTGGTGAGCAGCAGCGCTGTGGCGGCGGGGGTTATGAGCATGGCCACTACGAGTATCACGCCAACGGTGTTCAACGCCGCCACCACCGCAAACGACAGCAGCAGCATCAAAAAATAGTGTATCGTGCTGACGGACACGCCCATCGTTTGGGCGATGATGGGCTGGAAAGTAGTGAGGAACAATTGGCGGTAAAACACGGCAACACTGACCAGCACATAGGCCGTTACGCCCAAGGTGAGCCATAGGTCTTCGTTCGTCACGCCCAGCACATTGCCGAAAAGAAAGTCCTTCAAATCGAGGTGTACGCCGGGCTGCCTGCTGATGTAAGAGATGCCGATGACCCCCAAAGAGAACATGGCCGTGAACACAATGCCAATGGCTGCGTCATTTTTCGTTTTCACATTGCGCTGTATCCAAGTGATGACGATGGCCGTGAAAAGCCCGGCCAAGGTTGCGCCAGCAAAAAAGCCCAAGGTGCTGACGCCCTGCCCAACGATGAATGCCACCACCACCCCCGGCAAGATGGCATGTGACAGCGCATCACCGATGAGGGCCATGTTGCGCAGCACGATGAAGCAACCCAAAATGCCGCACATGATGCCGACGAGGGCGGAGGCGGTGAGCGCCCTTAGCGCCCAAGGTTCGGTTAGCTGGTGAAGGATGTCGTTCATCTGTAAGTAATTGTTAGGGTTGTGATTATTGTTTGATTGTTGTTTGGTTCGCCCGTAACAATCAAACAATTACAGCAATTTCAACAATTCAATCAATCAACTAAAATCAATCTCCGTATTGTCCCCAATATTGAGGCTGTGCCGGAAGCCCGTGATGGAGGTGTCGTTGCCGATCACCGATTTTTTCATCACCACTTCCCGCAACGAGGCGTAGTTGCCAATGATGGAGTCCCGCACGATGGAAGACTCAATGCTGGCATTGCTGCCAATGGTGGCGTGCGGCCCGATGATGGAATTGCTGATGCGGCAGCCCTTACCGATGCTCACGGGGTGTATGATAATGCTGTTGTCAAAGTCCGGCAGGTTGTCACTGGCGTAGCCTTCCTTGTCGAGGAGCAGGGCGTTGGTTTCCAGCAGGGTCTCTTTTTTGCCGCAATCGTACCATGTGCCAACGGTGCAGGTGCTGAAACTGACGCCTTGCTCGATGAGGCGCATAAGGCCATCGGTCAGGTGGAAAGCCCCTTCCGTGCGCAGGTCGTTGGCGATGTTATGGTCTAGGGCATCCAACAAATGGGCCACCTCCTTGATTTTGTAAAGCCCCACCAAGGCCAAGTTCGACATCGGGATTTTGGGCTTTTCCACCACCCGCTTCACTTGTTGGTTCTGGTCGAACTCCACGATGCCGAAACCTTTGGGGTCGCTCACTTTTTTGACGGCCAGGCAAGAGGTGGGGCATTGCAGCATCTCCTCGAAATCCATCTCCACGATGGTGTCGCCGAAATAGATAATCAACTCGTTCGTGCTTCGCAATGCTTCCCTCGCCGACCAGATGGCGTGACCTGAGCCGAGCCGCTCTTCTTGCAGCACGAATTGCTTGTTCATGTCGGGGTACTGTTGCTCAATATAGTCCCTGATTTTCTCGCCCAAATAGCCAATCACGAAAATGAACTCCTTCACGCCCGCTGCTGTCAATTGGTCAACAATGAAGGAAATAATGGGCTTCCCAGCTACCGGGATGAGCGGCTTGGGCTGTGTATAGGTAAGCGGCCTCAACTGCTTGCCCGCTCCTGCTACGGGGATAATGGCTTTCATTTTTTGAGTTGGCAGTTCGACAGTTGGCAGTGGGCGGTCAGCCTTTCAGTCCAAGGCCGTGCACTGACTTTCGGACTAAACAACTGCAAACCGACTGCCCACTGCCCACTGTCGAACTTTTTAAGTGGGGTAAATTTCAAACTAAACTTCCACTTATTTTCAAAAACTCATTTTCATGTACGTTGTTCAACTTTCAATAAAAATTGAAACATGGTTTCTTTCTTAAAGCCCAGTGCTTATTTGGTGGAAAAGTTCTTGAAAATCCAAGTGACTGCCCCCTTTGCCTACACCGCAATAGGCGCTACCAACGGCGATACACCAGTCCCCAATTTCACCAATGACCACAACCGGATATTGCTTGGCAAGGGCGAGGCCGTTTACCGGGCGGCTTGTGATGCCTTGCGGCAATGGCAGATGTTCCCCGGCGGCTGGGCGTGGATAGCACCGGAAGGGGCACCCATCCAAGTGGGCCAAAACCTCGCCATGGTGGCACGGGTAATGGGCATCTACTGGCTCAACGGTTGCCGCATCGTCTATACCTTGGACGGCACTGGCCCCGACCGCCGCTACGGCTTTGCCTATGGCACCCTGCCCGACCACGCCGAATGCGGCGAGGAGCGCTTCAGCATCGCTTGGCTCGACGATGACACGGTTTGGTACGACCTCAAGGCGTTCTCCCAGCCTCGGCACTGGCTGGCGAGGGCCTTCAAGCCCGTGGCTCGTTGGCACCAACGGCGCTTTGTAAAAGAGTCGCTGCAAAAAATGAAATTGATTGCCAGTCAAAACAGGGCCTAAAATAATTGCCAATGCTTGAGTTTGCCCGAAAATATCGGATTTCAATCGGTGGCCTTCTTTGGCTGCTATGGGTGCTCGCAAAGCATCCGCATCCGCTCCACCAAGATTGGGGGAAGGGCTTGCTGCTGCTTGCTGCTTTGGTGGTGGTGCCTTTGGCAACGGAGGTGCTGACCAGAACTGCCCCATTTTCAAACGCTCAAATATTGCGGCGCATCATCACTTGGCAGTTGCCTGCGGCAATGAGTTTTGCCCTCGCTTTTTCGATGGAAAGCGGCTGGCTGGCCATGCTGCTGGCCTTGCCTTGGGAGGCTGTGCTGTTGGCGATGGCTTGGTGCGGCCTGACGGAACTTAAAAAAGGTGCTTGGCGAGAGGCTGTTGGGTTCAGCCTTTCGGCGGGCTTGGCCCTGCTGTCCGTTGCGGCAGCTTGGGCGGTGGTGGAGCGGCTGGGCGTTTATCCGCTCGGCTTTAGCCCCGACATCGTTTTTCTGACCATCGCCCACTTCCATTTTGCGGGTTTTGTGCTGCCCGTACTGGCAGGCTTGGCTACACGGCAGCTTGGCCAGCCCATTTTATCCCAAATCCTTTGCTATATGGCCGTATTCGCTGTCGGGCTGCTTGCCGTTGGCATCACGCTCACCCATCTTGGCATTGATTCGGACTGGGAAATGGCCAGCGCATGGTTTATGGCTATTTCGGCGGCGGGCATTGCTGTGCTACATCTCCGTTTAGTGTTTCAAAAGAGTATTGTATTGAAAATCAGGTTGTTATGGCTTTGCTCCGCAATGGCGCTATTGTGTGGGATGGTGCTGGCAGGTTTGTATGGCAGCCGTTTCATAGCTCCCGTAGCTTGGCTGGATATTCCGATGATGCGGGCGCTGCATGGAACCTTGAATGCGGTGGGCTTCGGACTTTGTGGGGTAATTGGACATTATTTGCTTCGAAAAAAAACTACCTGACCAGTTGTACCTCGCCGAATTGGGTTTCCTTCAACCCCGACCGCAGATTTAGATAGCTCAGTTCGTACACGTAAAGACCTTGATTAGCCTTGCCTCCATCCCACTCCTTTCCATGATGGATTAGGCCGCCCCATCGGTCATACACCCACATATCCAGCACCTCGAAGTTGTTGCCGTATGGCATGAACTCGTCATTGATACCGTCGCCATTGGGGCTGAACGAGGTTGGCAGGTAAACGTCCACATGACAATCCATGCTGTATTCAAATGTCTCCCAGAACTCGCAGCCGAAAACCGTAGCCCCGATGCGGTACCTGCCCGCTTTGTCCAGCGTGAAACTGGCGGCTGCTGATGTGGGGGCGGTGCTGGTGTAGAACTGGCTGGTGAAGGCGCTCTGTGGCACCAAGATGAGTGGCAGGCAGGTGACCGTGTCGTGGGGGAGCGTGAAGGGCGGCTGGCCACCGAGCAGCTCCGCTACGGTGGTAACGGCTGTGCTGCCGCCGCCGAAGCAGTGGCCATCCGTGGCGGTTACAGCGTAGGTGCCGCTGGTGGCGATGCCAATAGTTGACCCCGACTGCCCGTTGCTCCACGAGAAAGTAGCTGGTCTATCGGCCTCGGCATGTATGGTGAGCGGTTCGCCAGGGCAAATGAGGGTGTCGCCCGTGAAGGAGACTTCGAGCGGGGTTAGGACGGTGATATTGCGCTCGAATTGATAGGGACAGCCCAGAACCCACACCGTTTGCGTAAGCAGGTATTCTCCTGGATGCTCAAAAGTGTAGGAGAAATTGAATGAATCCTTTAACGTTGAATCTACTTGTGGACCTATTAAATGCCATTCCCTTGCATTCGCTAGGATGTTACTTGTATTTGATGTGCCGCTTGATTTTCCTAGGCAAAGGGTGTCAGGGAAGTTAAAGTCTGGAAGCGGGAACGGTGGAAAACCACAAAACTCAGAGAACGAAAAATTGTCGGTGCTTACCAAGGTATCAAACCCCTCAAGGTCTGGGATGCTCACGGTATCGTAGTTGAATGTGCCGAACTCCACCACGAAATCTTCTGCCAGAATGCATGAGGGATAATTTACGCAACCTTCGATAACGCCAGTAGTGTCCGTTTTAGCAATAACTGGCTGGTAGAACGTTTGGCCATTATCGTCGTAGCTGAACTTGGAGGTCATTAGCAATGAGCCATCGTTCAGCACTGCGACTTGCGGTTCATAGTTCGGATACCCTTTTTGCGATAGCACGTTACCGAATTCATCAAGTTCTGTCAAAACCGCAGGGTAGGCGCCGAAGGTCGAATGGCTCATCAAAAGGTTCCCATTCGGCTTCGGTTTGATGCCCGCTGAATAGTAGGGGAAGTCCTCCCCGTAATATTGCTTGCCCCACACAAAATTAAGGTCGAAATCAAGTTTTATCAGGGTTGTACGCTCATCACGGTATATGCCAGTATTATATTGCTCAGGATTGTTAGGCGAGTGGCTCAATAAAAGGATGCCGTTCGATGTCATCTGCATTTCGTTAAAGCGGGAGCGAGTTGAGTCTATAATCTTTATGATAATGGGGTTGCCCGTGGAGTCAAATTTCATTATATAGGGGTGGTTACCCTGAGAAGAACTGCTCGAAAATGTTCCACATTTCCCCGTGACATAGATGTTGGATTCTGTATCTATGGCCATGCCTGATATATCTACATCCTGGAATTCAACAGAGAGTGTGTCAAGCAACAAAATTCCTTTCTGCCAGATGACATTCCCTAAACTGTCCAACTTGAACAACTCAAACACTGAGGTGTGATTGTTGTAATATGGTTCATCAAAATTAGTGTTCGGGGCATTTACTATGAAGATATTGCCAAACTCATTTATACTAAACTTGGGAGGTCGAGATATATTGTTGAAATATTTGCACCATTTTGCACCATTGTTGATGTCAATGCTGCTGATAAAAGATTTAATCTGTAAAAGGCTGCTATTCGGCAAATCATAAGAAGCACAACAACCAGCAAAAAAAACCTTCTTACCTATATATTCAGAATGGGAAAGTATGTAAGCTGGAATTTTAATTTCGAAGCCTTGTGCATTCTGAATCATGGGATGTACCGGAATGATATTTATTCCATCCCAACTATTATAAGGCAATTTCTTTGTGAATAGCACAAGTTCATCTTCCTCGTTCACGGCTATGTCCATTACCCTATGCCCAATTGAGTCAAGTACCAGTTGAAACGAGTTCGTTTGGGAAAAACAAACTGGTGGTGAGCAGAAAACAACAAACACATAGAATAGTATTATGCTTTTATGGTGCATATTTTCTGCCAGTTTTGCTTCTTTTTTCCCAAAAAAAACAGTGCCATCTATCAACATATTCATTTCTTACTTTTATTATTGGGAAGGGGGAAGTAGATAGTTTACAATGTGTGATGTCCTATTTTTAGAACCCAATGTACAGACTCGACATCCTAGTTGTGATTTTAATGTTGCCGGATGCCGAAAATAGGACATCACACATGTGTATTTGTATT
>JADLHE010000472.1 GCA_020848965.1 Saprospiraceae bacterium | reverse complement strand
ATTAATGGTTTTAAATCAGTCCCTAATTGCGGCTTGGATAAATACCATAAAGGCAGATGATATAGTTCATGCCCAAGTATGGCTGCATATTGGTGTGTGGTTGGCCACCGCCAGTCGGGTCCAAAACAACAGAGTTTAAGCCCATTTGGACGTTGGCGGCAGCATTGGAGTAAATATTGGGCATGGTCACCGACCTGCTGCTGGAAGCCAATACAGCGCCTGTCGGGTCTGAAACCGTAGGAGCTGAAGACGAAGCACCGTTTCCGGTCGGGTGGCTGTGTGCAGGCATTTCGGTCATCAGCAGGGTATGGTTGTTTTCCCCGCTCATTTCCCCCAGAACCCTGGGTGTCAAACCATTTCCATTGCCAGTGCCAATCGCCGTGCGGCCTCGTAGGTCCGGCAAGCCAAAGGTTTGGACGCCATTGCCCCCATAGGTGGTGCCTAGCAAGGAAAACAAGGCTTGATTTTGTGCAATCGCCAAGATTTGCCCGGCGCAATAGGCCCAATATTTAGGCGCAAACGTGCCTGCAAACATGCGAATTTCTGCGATGTAACCTTCCATAATCGTTAGGTAATATAGTTAAAAAATAAACGAACTTATGGACAATAGAATAACACCATAGCATAGGCCAAATGCTAGTTATGGCAAGTATTGTATCAATCCTTATCCAGCAGTCCGCAGTGAATAATGGCTAAAAAATTGCCCTAAACGCTATTGCGTCTGCGCTGGCAATTTGGAGCTATGCCGTGAAGTTATTAGGTAGATAGCGGTTGGAGGCAACACGAAAATATCGTTCTGTGTTGGAACCTTATTAAATCAACTGAAATACCGAGGTAAGCTTTTAGTGTCATCATTGTTTTCATTGGTTGAAGTGAAAAAAACACGGTTTTATAGAGCTATGGCAAATGTAAAATATTACTTCCAAATAGACAACCGATTGACGTAATATTTTGCTGCTTTTTTTAATGCGAAAAAAAGGATTGAACCAAGTTATTGGCGCAGCCACCGCAACATGGACGGAAAAGCCGAGCTTTCAGCATTTGCCAAGCCCATCCAAGCCAGCAAAGGCAGGCCGATATAGTTCTTTTCCTTTTCAAAATTTGAAATAAACCAGTCGCTTTGCCCCTTGTAGCCCTCCTCATGGAAAACCACCGAAGGTGGCAGCCCGATGTGCTTTATGGCGGCATAAGACCAAAGTATCGCCGCTATTTCGTTGCCCATTGCATTCTCGTCCCCTTCGCCCACATTGCCAGAAAGCAAGGCACGTTCCTCGGCGGTCATCACCGCAAGGTGCCCGGCCTCATGGAGCAAGTCGCCGGGATAAACCAATTTATCAGGGTCATAAAACAGGCCCCCGTTTTCAATTTTAATGCCCGGCAAAAAAGTCTCAGCTTCCCATTGCTGCGGTTTTGGCTCTAAGCCTATTCCTTTCAGAAACTGGCTGATAAGGGCGATTTGCTCCCCTTTCTCCAACTGACGGAGCAGCCAATCGTTCACGCTGCAATCCAGCACCAAATGGATACGAGGCTCGCTGCCCCGGTTGTTGACGCTGTGCGGCAGCTTGAAATCGGCGTACCAAACCTCCCCTTCCCGCATTGGCACGAGCTGGCCCGCCACCCAAAAATCCACGTCCGGATTGGTCAGCACGGGCACATGAATGCGCAATTCGGGCACTTCGCTGGCATCCATATCGTCGGTATGTTCCAAAATTCGGGCACCCGCATCGAGGGACATAAGCCGGACGCCGTTCACCTGGCATTGGAACCATTGTATCACCTCTTGAAAATACTCGCAACGCTGCAAAATGGGCGTATCCTTGTAAAACCCCGGCGTGGGGCCAGCGGGCGTAGCGTAAATGACCGCAGGGTGCCCGCCCACCGAACGCAGCGGGGCCACCGACCAATTGCCTTCGTAATGCTCGCCTCGGTAATGGCTTATCCACGCTTCGGGCAATATTTTGGCTAAATCCGACTTCAGTTTTTCTGGGTCGAAAAGGGTTGGCAGCAATATGCTTGGATTGTTTTTCATGGTTCTGCGACGAATTGTTCATCCGGTTTTTTCGAATGGAATTGCAGGCGCTCCCCCACCCGATTTAGTTCAGTTTCATGGTATTCGAGGTCAATAAAGTCTATTGCTTTCATGAAATTATTGAATACACCGTCTTCATACTCCAACAGCAACGAATTATCGTCTTTATCCAAAAAATGGAATAAAGCCCGTTGCATTTTTGTCAAAACATAATGCGTGTATTCGGTGGGATGCAGTTCCATGGCCGCCGCTTTGGTCAGGCCATAAATTTCCGGCTCCAAAAGTCCCTGCACTACCTGCATTCCGGGCATTTTCTGCAAGGACAACTTTACTTTTTCAAGGTTTCTGTTCAGTAAGATAAAAGGCACATTTGGGTAAATCTCCCTTATTTCATCCAAAAACAGCAAATGCCAGCTATCCCATTTTATGAAATAATGTGTTTCATTAAATCGCCTTTGCCCCAACAAATGCACCGCCTTTTTTAAAGTATGATGGCGAACCAATTCTGGTATATCCGGCGCATTGTATTTCCATCGCAATATGGCATCGAATATGGGAGCCTCGGCCACCACGATATTATCATCCCGCAAGCTCAATGATTGCGTAAGCATGGTGGAGCCGCAACGGGAAACATGGAAAATAAAAGCTGTGGGCGCTACGGTTTCCAGCACCGCAGCCGCCGATTCCAGCCCAGCCAATGACGTGGTGCGCCTTATCGGGCCAGCGTTTTCGGGCAGCCTACGGCACTTGGCGAGGCTTTCTTCAAAAAACGGCGACCGAAACCGCTGCTCCCCGATGAAAAGCCAATTGACCAGCCCTTCGGCTGTTGGCCACTTTATTTCATTTGGTATCCAGTTCTTCAATTTTCCAATTTTTAATTCCTTTATATCTCTGCCCACATCCGCACCAAATTGCTGTAAACCTGCAATAAAGCAAGGCTTTCCGGCGCTTGTTTGTCCCGCATTTCCACCATGGATTGGGCGCTTTTCAGTTGGAAAAGTATCTCCCGTTGCTGGGCGTCCCGAACGGCGCATTGCATCCAAGTTACCGCCGCCAAGCGTGTCCCTTGGGTCACGGGCAGCACCCCATGAATGGCCGTGGTGGGGTAAATAATGGCGTCGCCCTTCCTAAGTTTAAAGCGTTGCGGACCAGTTTGTGTGAACACCTCCAACTCGCCGCCCTCGTAGCTTTCGGGGTGGCTGAGGAAGAGGGTCATGCCCACATCCGTGCGGATGGTACCGCCCTCGTCAGACAT
This sequence comes from Saprospiraceae bacterium, assembly GCA_020848965.1. Classification (GTDB taxonomy): domain Bacteria; phylum Bacteroidota; class Bacteroidia; order Chitinophagales; family Saprospiraceae; genus UBA6168. The sequence continues at coordinate 1,389 of JADLHE010000472.1, read as the reverse complement.
GATGGGGCTGTCCACGTGGTGGCCATAATGCATGCCCGGTTCGTATTTGCTCACGAGCGGTGGCAGTATCATTTTAGGCATCAAGGCGGCGTGAATCAGCGGGCTTTCATGGATGGCATGGAGCACCACCGCCCCGATTTGCTGTCGCTCGGCGCTGCCCTGCTTTGGCAATTGCAGGTTTTGCTTCACCGATTTTGCGGCAGCAGAAGCCGTGCCGGCCCCATCCTCAAAATTGGCTGCATCCAAAATTCGGTCAATAAAATCAAGCTCCGTCGGCTTCAGCAGGCCCTGCACGACGAGGTAGGAACTGCCCATTATTTGGTTCATAATCAATAAGTTGTGTTCGTTTTCAATTCACGCCACGGCATTTGATGCCCAGCGTGTTTTCCACCCGGATGATTTCCCGCTGCTTGATGCCCTCGTTGGGCAGGCACACGAAGAAGCGGAGATTATCGCTATGGTCTTCCGTTAGGCCATCCAAATTGATGAGCTTATTGTCGCTGCAATACAATGCGGTCAGCCCCGTGAGTTTTTCGATGGGTTTGAGGGACTCCAAAAGGTTGGCCTGCACATATAATTCCTTTAATTCGGCCATATCTTCCACGCCTTCGAGATTCACAAGTTGGTTATTGTCCAAAAAAAGGCTTTTTAAACCTCGGATATGGGCAATCTCGTGCATGGATTTGATTTGGTGGAAAGTCGCCGAAATCATTTCCGCATCCTCAAAAACGGCCAGCCCGCTGAGATTGGTCAGCTCAAAGTTCATGTTCGGATAGGGCGCCCTCGGCCCAGCGAAACGCAGGAATTTATGCTCAAAAATCTTGGCAAAACCTGCCTCATCGGGTAGGTCGGTGACGGGGCCTCGTTGCAGCATTACTTGGTTGAAGGCCATTTGCCATTGTGGCTCCAGGGAGTGCCACCATTCGGTGTGAGATTGAATTGTGTCCATTTTTTGTTTTTAAATATCTATGGTTGATTTAATTCTGAAATTATGCTGCTACCGCAATAGCACCATTTTGCCAAAGCCTTTTTCAAAGTATTTATCCGCTTTTGTGTCAAAACCATCCCAATCCTTTCCGCTGCTGTCCTGCGCCACCATGCGATATAAATATACCCCTTTTGCAAGGCTGTCGCCGAACTCGTCGGTGCCGTCCCATGCCAGTTCTGTTTGGTGGCTGCCGATTTTCAGCGGGCCTAGCTCGGCCTCCGTCAGTTCCCGCACTATGCGGCCCGTGATGGTCATTATCTGCAGCTTAAAGCGAGCGGGCGGCTCGGCCCCCGTCATGGTATAAACAAAACGGGTGGAAGTGGTAAAGGGGTTGGGGTAATTCAGGAAATTGGATATGGATGATTTGGTGATGATATTAAAGCCGATTTTATAATCAAATT
>JADLHE010000471.1 GCA_020848965.1 Saprospiraceae bacterium | reverse complement strand
GATTTCTTACAGAATAACCACCTGCTCCTTGTAAAACTCCTTGCCGCCTGCCTGCCAATCCACCTTCACCGTCCAGCGGCCAGTCTTTAGCTTGTCGGTGGGCACGGCTTGGAGGCCGTTGGAGTCGGCAGAAACCTGTACCGTGAAGTCCTTGCTTTTGTCGTCGGCCCGGTAGAAGAGGATTTCGCCGCTCGGTTGTGCGATTTCTTTCGGGAAAAGGAACTGCACCTGATTGCCCACTTTACCAATGGTCAAGTCGGAAGTCAGGGCCTTGGCGTTTGCCATTTTATCGTAATGTTGTTGATAGGCCAAATCTTTGGCGTAGTAATCGTCCGTTACGAGCGAGTGGTCGTAGCTCTTCGACTTGACGACGAAGCCGACCATCGTGGCGGCAAAGGCGATGTAGAAAATGGCGATGGATGTGCCCCAGTTGAGTTTCATGATTAGAATATTGTGAGAAGGTGAGAGGGTGAGAGAAGTGAGAGGGTGAGAGAAGTGAGACCACCGCTCACATCTCTCACGCTCTCACTTCTCTGATACCCCTCACGCTCTATTTTATAGGTCCCAAGAAGTTCGTCGTGGCTTCGTCCACCTTCTTCCCGTTCGACCAGACTTCGAGTTCAATTTTGGTCTTACGGCTTTCCAATGACTCCGTGGGCATTTCCACAAAGAAGACGCCTTTCAGCAGCCCTTGTTTGGGTGCCATTGTGCCAGCATCACCAACGAATTTGATTTTGCCACCGGGGTTTTTGATTTTGAATTCGATGCCCGTGATGTCTTGCGCCGTTTTGTTGATGACTTCAAAATTATAAAGGTTGTTGTAGCCTCCGTCAATTTTTTGATAGAGCTGACCTGGTGTCCGCAAAATGACCGTTTCTACCTCAGAGCGGGTAGCAAACAGGAAAATTTGCACAGCAATCAAGGCAGTCAACACAGCCGTGTAAGCCCAAACCCTTGTTGTGAAAATCTTGCGCTTGTACTCGGGATTGCGGCTGGCTTTGATGCCCGTCTCGCTATCGTATCGGATGAGGCCCTTGGGCCGTCCTACTTTCTCCATGATGCTGTCGCAAGCATCAATACAAGCCGTACAGTTCACGCATTCGAGCTGTGTGCCGTTGCGGATATCAATGCCCGTTGGGCAAACATGCACACAAAGCTTGCAATCCACGCAGTCGCCTTTGACCGCCGCAGGTTGATTCACCACAGGCAAATCCAAAGCCGTCGTCCCTAGCTGCCCATTGCCAACTGAAGCCTGCTTACCGACTTTACCCCTCGGCTCACCACGAACATGGTCATAATGCACGACAATACTATCCTGAACCAAAAGCACCCCCTGCAAGCGGCCATAAGGACAAACCACAAGGCAGACCTGCTCCCGCATATACACATAGACGAAGAAGAAAGCCCCAGAAAAAATCAGCATTGCGATAAAGCCGCCTTGGTGCTGGCCAATAGGCTCAGTGATGATTTTCTCGACTTCCTCAACACCTATTATATACGACAAAAAGGTGTTGGCAATGACGACTGCTATTGCAAAGAAGATGATGTACTTCAAGGCCCGCTTAAAAAACTTCTGCCCGGTCCAAGGAGCAGCAGCGAGTTTTCGCTGTTGGCTGGCATCGCCATCAATCCAATATTCGATTTTGCGGAAGACCATTTCCATGAAAATGGTCTGTGGGCAAACCCACCCGCAGAAAATCCGCCCAAAAACCACCGTAAAGAGCACGATGAAGAGCATGAACGTCACCATCGCAAGTGCAAAAAGGTGCAGGTCTTGCGGAGTGAACACAATACTGAACAGGATGAACTTGCGCTCCAGAATATTGAACAACAGCAGCGGTTCACCATTCACTTTGATGAACGGCATCCCAAAAAGTATTGCCAAGAATGCAAAGCTGACCCAAGTCCTAGCATTATAGAACCTCCCGCTAGGCTTTTTCGGGTACATCCAGACACGTTTGCCACTTTTGTCAACAGTGGCGATACTGTCCCTGAACTCTTCGGTGTCTTCGTAAATTTCGTCTATGATGTTCATTGTATAACGAATTTCTTGACTGATTCAAAGGTGGTATTTTTACATTAAAATGACATTACCCACCTCCTTTTATGCAGCAACGCTACACTGCCCCTTTCCCTACTTTTTTTAGTAGAAACTTCGTGGCAGATGTAGCGTCGCTGGTAGAAGTTTCTTTTGCTTCAAAATTCAAAAGAAACCCCATTAGAAACTGTGGCTAAAGTCACATTAGGAACTTTGCCAAAGGTTTTATTTGTTGGCAGCAGGAGCCGCAGCAGCAGTGCTATCAGCCGCAGCGGGGGCGGCAGAGGTAGTGGTACTTTCAGCAGCAGGTGCAGCCCCGGCCGAAGCAGGGTCGTACTTGTCACCCTGTGGCGCTTTGCCATTAGGTGGATTCGTACCGTGCAGGGTCAATATATAGCTAGCTACACGCTGAATATCGCTGGCCCTGAGCTGCTCGCCCCAAGCAATCATCCCTTTTTCGGGCACACCATGCGTGATGGTTTTAAAAACATTCTGAATGCCGCCGCCATGAATCCAAAAGTCGTCAGTGAGGTTTGGGCCAATGCCGCCCTCACCAAGTTTGCCGTGGCAGGTATGGCAGCTTGTTTCAAAGATAGATTTGCCCAAAGCAACCTCCTGCTCGTCGGCCAAGGCAGTGACGTTGTTTTCGTCCACCTTGTCTGCCTGAGTCGCAAGAAAAGCATTCACTTCGGCCTTAGCAGTTGCCATAGCTGTATCGTATTCTTGCTTGGAGGATGGCCCTATGTCGCTCATGTGAAAAGCGAAGAGGTAGATAACAGCGAAGATGATAGAGCCATAGAAAAGGCCCAACCACCAAGGTGGCATTTTGTTGTCCAACTCCCGGATGCCGTCGTAGTCGTGGCCGAGGTCAATATCAGCCTCGTGGCCAACGGGTACAGCTTGGGTCATGGACTTCATCAGGCGGTCCCACCAGCTAAGTTCAGGCTGGCGGTAGGCTTCCACCACCTCTTCGATGCCTTTTTCACGAAGCATCTGGATTTCCTGCATCTTCATTACAGAATTGAAAAGCCGGGTGATGGCGATGAGCGCACCAAGGATGACAACACCCGCTACGAGCATCGTCAGGCTGCCCAAGGTGTTGGTCCAAAAGTCCTGATTGGCGGGGGCAGCAGCGGCAGGTGTTGCATCCTGTGCCCATGTTGCCAACGGGAGCAATGATGTTGCGGCCAGCAAAATTGGCCGTAGGCATATATTTTTCATAAAACGTTGGTTTAAAATTGTAGCCGCCAATTTCAATTGGCAGGCAGTTTTTGATTTTGTTCGCCAAATGACTTGCCTAACGAAAGTCAGGAATTTGGCAGCTACTCGTCATCCAGCGGCAGCCGGGAAATCTTGTCCACATAGTCTTTTTTCCTAGTGAGCACCCAAGCCGAGCCTGCGATGAAAACGAAGAAGAAAATAACCAGTGCCGTCGTGGCCATCCAGTTAATGTCTCCTGCACCTTGAAGTATGTATTTGAACATGATTTTATTTTAATGATGAATGATAAATGATGAATTATGAATCGTCCCACATTCATCATTTATCATTCATAATTCATCATTTATCAGCCAGTGTGATGTCCACGCCGAGCCTTTGCAGGTAGGCAATAATTGCCACGATTTCCTTTTTCTCGACACCCGGCTGGTCAACGCCTTCTTCTTTTAGGCGCTTCGCAATGCCAGCTGCCTGCTTTGCGAGGTCTTCGTTGGCGATTTCCTCATAGCCCGCATCGTAGGGCGTACCAAGTTTGCGCAGCGTGCTGATTTTGGCTCCAGTCGTTGAAATATCGAGGTCATTCTCAGCAAACCATGGGTATGCAGGCATGATGGAGCCGGGCGAAGTGCTCGTCGGGTCAATCAAGTGATTGTAGTGCCAAGAAT
>JADLHE010000470.1 GCA_020848965.1 Saprospiraceae bacterium | reverse complement strand
GCGCAGCGTCTCCTGGTATTCCGCAACGGGGCGCTCTTTTTCCAACAACAAATCGGCCTCTCCGATAATGGCAGCCAAGGGGTTGCGCATTTCATGGCTGGCATTGCTGACGAAGCCCCGCTGTGCCTCGAAACCCGATTGAATCCGGTCGAGCATCCGGTTAAAGGCAAGGGTGAGCTGGCCGATTTCATCTTCCGGGTTGGCCACTTCAAGTCTTACATCCAAATTGGAAGCACTTATTTCTTTTGCTTTCTTAATCTTGGTTTCTAGGGGCCGAAGTGCTCGGCGATTGGCAACGGAGGCAACGCCCACCATAATGGCCAAACCAGCAATGATTCCAAAAATTAACAGCCTTTTCAAGAAGGCCAATTTGGTATGGCCAAAAACATCAATTGCCGTCACCACCACCGCATACCTCCCGTTGGCAAGCTCATATATTTTTCCGACGCCCTGCTTGTTGCCAAGTTTGAAGTGCAGTGTTTTATTGGCTGAAATTTGATTTGAAAATCCTTGATAAAACAGTTGGTTGAGGGAGTCCAAACCGGTTTGCTGGAGGGTAATGACGTATTCGACCTCATCGTCGAGGCGCTGCAAAAACTTGTTGCGAACGGCTTCACTCACCGCAGCATTTTTCTCCAGTGAAATCTGCTCGGTCAGTTGCACCCGCTCTTCCAATCGCTCCGCAAACTCCTGCTCATGGAATTTTTTGGTCACAAAATAAACCAACAGGCCCATTGCCGTCATGACAGCAATGGTTGTGACTGCATAAGTCAGTGTGAGTCGGTTGCGGATATTCAATTGAAAAAACTGGTAGCGGTAAAAAATCTATTAAAACTTGCCTTAATCAAATTTCTTTGAGCACATAGCCCATGCCCACAACGGTATGAATTAGTTTGTGCTCAAAGGGTTTGTCCACTTTATTGCGGAGGTAATTCATGTAAACATCCACGACGTTGGTGCCGAGGTCGAAATTGATTTCCCAGACTTTTTCGAGGATGTCCATCCGGCTGAGCACCCGGTTCCGGTTGCGCACGAGGTATTCCAAAAGAAAGAACTCCTTTGCCGTTAACCTGATATCAATGCCAGCCCGTTGCACGGTTTTGGCATCTAGGTCAATCACCAGGTCAGCCACTTTTAGCAGGTTGGTAGCCTGTATGGGTCCTACTGCCGCCCTCCTCGACAGTGCCTTCACCCTTGCCAAAAGTTCGTTGAATTTGAATGGCTTGCCGAGATAGTCGTCAGCCCCCGCATCCAATCCTGTTACCACGTCGTCGGTTTCGTTGAGGGCCGTCAGCATGAGCACAGGGGTTTGGATGTCAAGCTCTTTGCGCAGTTTTTGACATACTTCCAAGCCGTTCAGGCCCGGCATGATGATGTCGAGCAAGATGACCGCAAATTCTGCACGTTGGGCCAATTTCAGCCCCATTTCACCATCAAAAGCCTGCATGACTTCATAGCCATTTTCCTCCAAGCCTTTTTTGATGAGGTTTGAAATGGATGGTTCGTCTTCAACAACAAGGATTTTCATGGCAATTATTTAGGAACAAATTGGGTATTGTTCTGCCGAAACAATCAGTTAGAACTATGGTTCAAATTCACGGCTATACAAGAAAGTCAAAGGAGGGCATGAAGCCTATTCGCCAAAATACTCCACGTAAATATTCTCTGTCTCCCACAATTTGATGCAGTGCAATTGGCAGTCCTTGATGTGCGGCTCCAATTGTTGCCAAAAAAGGATGGCGAGGTTTTCGGTGGTAGGCTGCATCCCTTTGGGGATGAAGGGCACATCCAGGTTGAGGTTGCAATGGTCCACTTTTTCCACGATGGTATCTTTGATGATTTGGCTCAGGTCCTTCACGTCCATCACAAACCCAGTGACAGGGTCGGGCTTGCCCTTCACGGTCACGTACAGGTCATAATTGTGGCCATGCCAATTGCGGTTGGCGCACTTGCCAAACCACTCGAAGTTCTTTTCTTCGCTCCAGTCGTCCACCCAAAGTTTGTGGGCAGCATTGAATCGCTCTCTTCTAGTTAGGTAAACCATTGCCAACTTGGATGCTTGTCCGCCCACTACTTGCAAAAGGGATGGTGCGGGTTAACTGTTTGTTTTTGCACGGGGTGCTTTTCAAAACGGATGCAAATCTAAGCATTCTAACTTGCAAGTGCCAAGCGTGCGTAGCAACGATGGTTTTAATTGCAAATCGGACGCAACCGCTTTTTCATCTAAATAATTGCTCCGTTTAATGCCGAAACTGGCAATCTTGCAGCATCAATCAAAAACAGGATGCCTCAAGCATGACGTTGAATGCCAAAATAAAGAAACGGATTTTGCGGTTAGCCTCCACCAAGGCCATCCAGCACTCGATGTTTTGGGCAATTTTGTTCCTGCTCTATTCCCTGATTGAGGTGCTGTTCACGCACCAATCGTTTTTCTACACGGTCAGCAACAACGTGGTCAGGTTGATTATTCTTGGGCTGGCAGTTTATTACAATGTATATCGTTTGATACCTAAGTACCTGGTGGACAAGAAGTTCCTGCCGTATCTGGGCTTTTTGATTCTGACCGTGCTGATTGCCACGCCTTTGGAGTCTTTTCTGATTTACCTGAAATCGAGCAGCCATCCAGATATTCGGGCAGAAGTGGTGACCAACCTGAACTGGTATTTCATCCCCAATTTCTTCGTTTTGGCGACCTCCACCGTTGTAAAAATCACCGTGGATTGGTACACCAATATTCGTGAAAAGCAGGAACTTGTGACGGAAACCATGCAATCGGAGCTTCGCTTTTTGAAGTCTCAAATCAATCCGCACTTCTTGTTCAATACGCTGAACAGCCTCTATGCGCTCACGCTGAAAAAGTCGGACCTAGCACCCGACATTGTTCTGAAACTGAGCGAAATGATGCGTTACATGCTCTATGAGTGCAATGAAAAATGGGTTCCATTGAGCAAAGAGGTCAACTATATTGCCAATTATTTGGAGCTGGAGCGCATCCGGCAAGGCGCACGAGTGGACATCAGCTACAAGGTGAACGGCTTGGTGAGCAACCAAAATATTGCACCGCTTATGTTCATCCCTTTCATAGAAAACTGCTTCAAGCATGGCTTGGGAAGCCATATTTCTAAGGGCTTCGTGAATATCCAACTCGATGCAAGGGGCAATGACATAGATTTACAAATTCAAAACAGCAAGGGCGAGGTCATGCCCAAGCAGAACCACCCCCGCAGCGGTGGCATCGGCTTGGTGAACGTGCGCCGCCGCCTCGAACTGCTTTACCCCAATCGCTACCAACTGACCGTTGATGACGCCCCCACCACCTACACGGTGCGGCTGAAACTGCGGCTGGAAGAGTAAAAGGAATTGTTGGAATTGTTAAATTACTTGATTTTTGCCCACATTGCGACAACAAACAAGCAATCTAACCCATCCAACAATCTATCAATCTCAGCAATCTAACAATCTGAATATGATTAACACCATCATTGTTGACGACGAACCACTCGCACTGGATGTGCTGGAAACCTACATCGAGAAAATGCCGGACCTCAACCTCGTCAAGCGTTGCTCGAACGCCTTCGAGGCGAACGAGGCTTTGAAGCACCACGACATTGACCTGATGTTCCTCGACATACAAATGCCGCAGCTCACGGGCATTGATTTCCTGAAAACATTGAGCGACCCGCCGCTCGTGGTCTTCACAACGGCCTACTCCAACTATGCCATTGAAGGCTTTGAACTCAATGCCACTGACTACCTTCTGAAGCCAATTTCCTTGGAGCGTTTCATGAAGGCAGCCAACAAGGCGATTGACCAAATTGAGCTGAAGCGCAAGGAAGGCGCCTCTCATGTTGAAATTGGCGACACCGACGATTTCATCTTCGTGAAGGCGGACAAGAAGTTCGTGAAAATCAATTTCTCGGAAGTCCTTTACATCGAAGGTTTGAAGGACTACGTCATCATCCGCACGGAAAAAGGGCGGGTCATCACCTTGCAGACCATGAAAAGCTTGGAAGATAAGCTGCCCTCCAAGATTTTCCGTAGGATTCACCGCTCCTATATCGTGAACATCGGAAAGGTGGAAGCCATCGTGGGCAATATGGTGGAGGTGATGGAAAAAGGCCAGCCCAAGCATTTGCCCATCGGCAAAAACTACCGGGACGAACTGCTCGGCATGGTGAACGACAATCGGCTTTAGGGCTTTTCCATCCTGTTTTTACAAAAAAGAAACCCGCTCTGGCGTACCGGAGCGGGTTTTTTATTTCGATAAAACCGAAAGGTCTTATTCTATAATCAGTCGCTTCGCAACAGCCTGTTGGCCATTGGAGAACACCACCGAATACGCACCACTTGGCAAGCTTGCGATGTCGAAACGCTCGCTGCCATTGATGGCATTGTCGAGGTTGCGCTCAATCAAGGTTTGACCAAGTGTGTTCACCAAACGAACGTTCAGGTTCATGCTTTGGTCAAATTTGTAAGTGACGTTCACATAAGTGCCTGCTGGGTTCGGGTTCACGCCTACTGACTTGGAGAATGCTGATTCATTGGCATTCAACAAATCGCAATCAACGCAATAGTTGAAGCAATAAGTGCCCAATGTTTCGTTTGCATCACCGATGGTTGCGGTGCGGTTCACGTTGCCACCACCATCATCAATGCCACATTCAATCATACCAGCGGCATTGTTTTCCCAACCGTTCGGGCCGTTTTTGAACTTCCACTGGATGGTCTCGCCAGCTTCAAATTGAGTGGTATATTCCCAAATATCGTTGCCCAAATTGGTCATAATTTCATCAGCCCAGCCTGTAAAGCTGCCTGCAATGCGAACATTGCCAGCACTTACTGTCTCACGCTCCATGTTCACACGGAAGGTAACGTCAACGATTGGCGTACCTGTCAACTGCGTGAAGTTCAAGCAGAACTCACCAGCGGAGAGTTGTTCGCCAGTTGGCAATGTCAAGTGGAAACCATCCACCATCATAGTGTAAACCTCGCCTTCCACAGTTGGGAACTCAAGGCCAGCGATATAGTTGCCAGCAACTGCGTTCGGGCTGTCCTCGTTGCAAGCTACCGGAGTAAGGGCACCACATTCGCCAGAGAAGATAGCCATTTGTGCATCACCATCTTCGAGGTAGTTGGCAGCGCCACAGTCACCAGTTTCGATGAAATATGTTTCACCATCGCCTGTAAAGGTAAACCACATCGTGTTGTTCAGTTCTGGAGTAGCACCAAGACCATCTGGCTCGCCGAAGCAATCCCAACCTTCTGCTGGGTCGCTGTCATCAGTTGAGTAGTTTGTATTGTCGAACAATTCCGTAGAAACCACGACACCTATACCGCCACCGAGGTAGCCATTCAGGTCAATTGCACCATCGCAGATATTGCCGGGAGTAGCAGGGAGTGCTTCGAACAGCACGTTGTCAACGTAGTAAAGCACACCAGCTGCGCCATAGAAGTCAACGCCACCTAGGTCTTGGTAACCGTCTTCCGCTTGAGCACCGATATTCCAAGATGGCTTGTATTCCTGAATAAGTGTGCCATTGACCCAAAGCTGCGCCTTGTTGTTGTCGAGGTCTATCAATTGCTGTACTTTGAACCAGTTGTCATAAGTGTAGGTAAACGTAGAGGAAGTAGCACCACCTGCGTTGACTACACCAGCGCCATTGGCATTGAAGTAAACCTCCATCATGTAGTCAGCAGTAGCAGCAGTTGGTAGCTGTGCAACATTCTTTTGTACGTTGAAGTAGGCCAGTTTGCCAGCAGGGATAAACATGTCCCAGCTGAGTGAATAGTTGCCGGCAGAACGGTCGCCTAAATTCAAGATAATGTCATCTGAGTTGGCAGCAGGTGTTGCAGCAGAAACTTTCAATGCCTGCTCGCAGCTGAGGAATTGTGCATTGGTTACTTCGCCATCATCATTTCCACCATCAACGTTGGACCAAGCAGTCCACCAAGGAGATTGTGGGCCAACCAGACCGAGGTCGTAGCCATCGAAGCCATCGCAGAGGATTGCGTTAGCTGGGCAAGCATCCACTTGTTTGAAAAGAATATCATCAATGTAGTAAAGGTCGCCAGCATTGCCATAGAAGTCAATACCTCCGATTTGCTTCACACCAGTTTGAGCGCCAGCAGCCCAGCTGATGGGCCATTGAGCAACAGCTGCCCCAGCAATGTTCAACTTAGCCCAGTCATTGTCGAGGTCAATCTCATGGTATGCCTCAAACCAAGAGTCATGTGGGTAGTCGAAATTAAAGACAAATCCACCTACTTCAAATGTACCTGTGCCATCTGCATTGAAAGTAACGGCCAGTGCAAAGTCTGCGTTGACTGGGTTTGGCAGCGCAGCTGAGTTCTTTTGTAAGTTGTAGTAGGCCGATTTGCCAGTTGGCACTTTCATCCTCCATTTCAGAATGTAGTTGCCTGAGGTGCGGTTGCCCAAAAGCATGATGACATCATCGCCAGCTGCATTGGAGATTTCAACCGACTGTGCGCCGCTGGAAGCTTGGGTATTAACTACCACAGCGTCGTCAGCGCCACCTGGGTTAAGGCTCCATGTAGTCCAAACATCATCAACATCTTGTGAGCCAAGGATACCTAGGTTATAACCTTCAAAATCTTCATCAATCCAGTTGGGGCAAGCCACGTCGGGTGGGCAAGCGCTGCAAGAGTTGAAGCAAACAAGTTGTACTGTTACTGCATCAAGTCCAACTTCAATGGTGCGACAGCTTAAGAGGTCTGGATTCGACTCAGGCGTAGCACCGTTTATGAAGACATAATCAATACTAGAACCAGCAGTGATAGAAGCTGTGTACGACCAAATGCCGTTACCTTCATCCACCATGTCCACCGGACCGGTAGCGCCAGTAATCAAGAGTTTTGTGCCACCAACACCAACCGTTTGGTCTTGCATGTCAACCCTGAAGGTCACGTCAACATCGGGAAGTGCTTCCTCTGTCAGGGTCCATTCAAAACCGTGGTAATCTGAAAAGTCATCCCAAAGGATAAAGTACTCTACCCCAGCTTCAGCAATGAATTCTGCTCTATCTGCGGTAACGGCCCCTCCAGCTGAAATTTCGCACACATCGTTTACGCCAAGTCCTGATGCAACATCTGTTTGAGTTCCACAACCATCAGTTACCACGAACAATCGAGTGTTTGCACCTCCACCACAAGAGCTGACTGTTATCTTTTGCTTAGTCGCAGAAGTGTAGGAATACCAGTAACCATTGCCAGCATAACCACCCAAACCTGCAACCATGTCAGGTGTTGTGTGGGTGCCAGCTGTCACTGGTACAGCAGTTGAGCAATCTTCGCCAAGGGAAGGGGCTGGAGTGCCACCATCGTTCAACGTAATACTAACCGTGTTTGCACCAAGCTCTGCCTTAATAGTTTGGCAGTCATTATAGCTCAACATCACTCCAGGGATGTTGATGGTTTCGGTTGGCGTACCTCCCATCACAATGGATGTGTAAGGGTTGTTTACGTTGTTGTTGCAAATAATAATCGCAATCGCACCTGCTTGCTGTGCATTCACTGCTTTTACAGCAAAATTACAAGTACCCCTGTCAATCAGGGCCACTTTACCCGAAACGTTGCCGATAGCTTGGCAGCCATCGTTAATGGTACCAGTTGTGGCATCCATGTCATCTGCGTAAGCAATGTCACCTGTAACAGCAAAAGTAACAGGGCTCCACAATGCAATCTTGCCGTAATACTCATCGGCAATGGAAGCTGGTGCATCAACGGTCACCGTGGCTAACTGTGCGAAAGCACTACCAGCCAGCATCGTGAAAACCGCAACCACCAAAATTTTTGATAAGTAGCTTTTCAACATAATTCAATTTTTTAGTGAAACAATTAATTTATCCCAAAGAACAGGTCGCTTATTAGGCGACCGTAAAGTTGGCAAATAAAACAGATGCAGCGCAATTAAGCGCAACAGGCTTTCAAAGCTCAAGCAATGGAAAGCCCTAATGTCGGCTTCATTGCAAATCAGGCAGCTTAGGCTGCGATTGCAATGGTTGCATCAGCGGGTTTTTTAATGTTTTTTCAGGTGAAAAGAAATGCTTGGGTGCATTTGAATGGAAGAAAGAAAGGCTTGCAGGTAAGTCCTTGAAATTATTGATGGCATGTAGGGTGTCGTTCATATTGTTGCTGTGCATGTGAGTTTTCCAAGTCAGGGCGCTAAAATAGATAGATTTTCCTTTTGGGCTAGGAATCAGCCGTTAAAATTTGCCTTACAGTATTTTTTAATTCAAAACAACATAGGTTTCAAAACATTGTATGCCAACTCTTCCAAAGCCTTTGCGCTTCGGGCAATGGCAGCTTCGAGCGGCTCGCCGGGTTCCCGAATCCCGATGGCGGTCGCCAATCCCAAAGCCTTCACCTCACGCTCAGTTGCCTCCACAGACCCACAAATTGCCACCACGGGCACTCCATTTCGGTTTGCCGTTCGGCAAATTGCGGCCAGCAGTTTCCCATGCCCCGTCTGTGCGTCCAAGCGGCCCTCTCCAGTGAGGATGAGGTCGGCCTGTTTCACAAAATCCTCAAAATCAGTTAGTTGCAAAATACGCTCGGCACCGCTTCTTAGTTGAGCATTTAGGAAAGCCATTGCCCCAAAGCCCAGCCCACCCGCAGCACCAGCGCCCGGCAACAGCGCATAGTCTCCACTTGTTTGCTTCGCAAATATGTCCGAAAAATGCCACAGACCTTTGTCCAAGCGTTCGATGGCCGCAGCATCTGCGCCTTTTTGCTCCGCAAAAACATGGGCAGCGCCTCGTGGGCCAAAAAGTGGGTTGTTTACGTCGCAAAGCACGACCACTTTCAGGTTCTCGATTTCGCTTTGCTTATTGGGAGCTACGACCGAAGCCACGCTTTGCAAATTACCCCCAATCGGCAAAAGTTCTTTTCCATTTTCATCCAAAAACTGCCAGCCCAAGGCCGCTGCCATGCCCATGCCCGCATCGTTGGTGGCACTGCCGCCAATGGCCAAACAAACCTCTTCGGCACCATGCGCCACAGCATGTCGGATAAGCTCACCCGTACCGAACGTACTGGTTTTCAGCGAGTTGCGCTCCCCTACCCCAAGGCGTTGTAGGCCAGAAGCCTGTGCCATTTCCACAAATGCCAAATTGCCAGCACGCAAATAATTCGCCCGAACGGGCCTGAAAAGCGGGTCGTTCACGCTCACTTCCACCAATTCGCCACCGAGGTGCCATGCGAGCACTTCGGCAGTGCCTTCCCCACCATCCGCCAAGGGGAAAAACTGCACATTTGCCGAAGGCAAAGCCCGCTTCACGCCCCGCTCCATTGCTTCGCAAACAGCCAAAGCCGTCAGGCAATCTTTGAAGGAATCGGGTGCAAGGAGTACTTTCATTGTTGAATTGTTGGGATTGTTGAATTGTTGAATTGTTAAATTGTTGAGATTGTTGGGATTGTTGGGATTGTTGAATTGCTAAATTGTTGGAATTGCTAGGATTGTTGGGATTGTTCAGCACACAACAATAAAACAATTCAACAATCCCAACAATACCTCAATTCAAACTTCAAATCAAAAAGGCCAACCCGTTGCCGGGTTGGCCCTTTTATGAAAATCGAACAACTCATCAATCATTGGCCAAGGGCCAAAGCGGAAAAGCTTAGAGTTCAGTAATCTGCTCAACAAAATCAGTGCGGGGCAGGTTGGTTTCCTTCAGCGCCTTGAAGCCGCCGGGGATGTTCACCAATTTGTCGAAACCACGAGCTTTCAAAATGCTGGCCGCAATGACCGAACGGTAGCCGCCTGCGCATTGGACGTAATACTTGTGGTCACGCTCCAACTGTGCCATATTGCGGTTGATGAAATCGAGCGGGAAATTGGTGGCACCAACGACGTGCTCGGCATTGTACTCGCTCGTCCGGCGCACGTCGAGCAATGTGCAAGCCTCTGGGTTGAACCAAGTAGCGAAAGCCTCAGCCCCCATTTCTGCAATCATGTCCACGTCTTCGCCCGCTTTTTGCCAAGCTTCGAAGCCGCCGTCGAGGTAGCCGATGGGGTTGTCGTAGCCCACCCTGGCTAGGCGGTCAACCACTTCCTGCTCCCGGCCTGTCTCGCAAACGAGCAGGATGGGCTGCTTCAGGTCGGTGATGAGCGTGCCCACCCAAGGGGCAAAATCGCCTTGCACACCAATGAATATAGCGCCGGGCAAGAAGCCTTTCACGAACTCGGTCTCGTGGCGGGTATCCAATACGAGCGCATCCTCGCCTTCCCAAGCTGCCTTGAAGGCCCGCACGGAGAGCTTTTGCAGGCCCTTGGTGCGCACCTGCTCAATGCTGTCGTAGCCCATTTTGTTCATCACCGCATTTTTCGGGAAGTACTGTGGTGGGTCAACGAGGCCCGTGGTCACTTCCTTCACAAATTCATCACGGGTCATGTCGGCACGAAGGGCATAGTTGAACAGTTTTTGGTCGCCAAGTGTACCTTGGGTCTCTTTGCTCATTTTTTTGCCGCAGGCTGAGCCAGCACCGTGGCCAGGGTAAATGATTACATCATCGGCCAAGGTCATAATCTTGTTGCGGAGCGAATCGAAGAGGAAGCCAGCTAGGTCTTCCCTCGTGATTTCACCCTGCTTGATGGCGAGGTCTGGGCGGCCAACATCACCCAGGAAAAGCGTGTCGCCCGTGAAAGCGGCAAAGTCCTTTCCGCTTTCATCCCGGAGCAAAAAAGTGGAGCTTTCCATGGTGTGGCCGGGTGTGTGCAATACTTTGATGGACACGTTGCCCACTTTCAGAATCTCGTTGTCCTTTGCAACATAGGCATCGAAATTGGGCACGGCGGTAGGGCCGTACACGATTTTGGCACCTGTTTGCTTCGCAAGGTCGAGGTGGCCGGAGACGAAATCGGCGTGGAAGTGGGTTTCCAGCACATACTTAATGGTGGCGCCGCTTTCCTTTGCCTTTTCTATATAAGGCTCCACGTCACGCAGCGGGTCAATCACGACGGCCTCGCCGTTGCTTTCGATATAATAGGCCGCTTCGGCGAGGCAGCCCGTGTACATTTGTTCTACTTTCATAATGGTCAATTTTTAATGTGAAATGGTTCTATTTGACCATCCTTCAATATTGTAAATAAGGTGTAAAACAGCCTTTCGGCTTTCACGCAATCCGTTTTTCTTTTTGGCAAAAATGAGGAACCTATCCCCAATTTTCATCGCCCGAAAAAAAACTAGCTCGGTGATTTTCATCAATGTTCAGAATTGCTTTTCCCGGTCAAAAGCCTTTTCCGTTCATTGATGGTGCAAAAATAGATGCGTCAGGATGGGTGGTCAGTGACAGCAGTCACGGAAAGGAGTATTTTGATTTTCGCTGAAATTTCCGAACAAAATGACGAATGTCACTAAATGGAAAGCCAATTATTTCAATTTCAGGAGCGCCATGAAAAAGCCATCAAAACCATGTTGGGAGGGGGAGATGGTTTGTTGTTCAACTAGCTGAAAATCAGGGTTTTCGGAAAGGAAGCCCTCCACCTGCCGCTCGTTTTCTGAGGGCAGCACGCTGCAAGTAGCATAGACCAATTGCCCGCCAGGGCGCAGGATTTTTGAGTAGCTGCGCAAGATTTCGGCTTGGGTCTCCCGCACTTTCTGGAGAAACTCCATCGAAAGTTTCCATTTCGCATCGGGGTTGCGGCGCAGGGTGCCCAAGCCGGAGCAAGGCACATCCAGCAGTAGTCTATCTGCGGTACCGTAAAGCCGTTTGATGGTTTTGGACGATTCAATCGGGCGGGACTGGATGATATCAGCCCCATTACGGCGGGCACGTTTGCGAAGCTCTTCCAGTTTCCAAGCCTCGGTATCTAGTGAAATGATGCTGCCCTTGTTCTGCATCAGCGCTGCCAAGTGCAATGACTTGCCGCCCGCCCCAGCACAGGCATCCACCACTCGCATGCCCGGTTCCACTTTCAGGTAGGGCGCAATGCACTGCGAGCCTGCATCCTGCACCTCGAAAAGTCCTGCTTGGAAAGTTTTGCTTTGGAAAATATTGCCCCGTCGTTGCAGCACCAAGGCATCGGGGGCGAGGGGCGTTTCGGTTGTTTCCCAGCCTTCGGCAAAAAGGCGTTTTTTTAGTTCTAATGGATTGGTTTTCAAGCGATTGGTTCGCAATACCACAGCAGCAGGCTTGTTCAGTGCCGCAATCTCGGCAGCCCATTTTTCGCCCAATTCTGCCGTGGCCAGCTCGTCCATCCAGTCCGGAATGGATTGAGCAATGCCTAGGTTGGTTTCCACTTCTTTTTTTCGCTCCGCAATGGTTTTGGCATCCAGCCCCTTGAATTCCGGGAAATTGGAATTTAGGATTTGAAAATCAGGGTATTTCATAAAAAGATGAACCCCAACCAAGCGTACAAAGTCTTCCAAACCCAACCTACCACCATCAACCGACATCCCACCACCGTCAACCAACAACCGTCCACCGTCCATCGTCAACCGTCCACCGTCCACCGCAAGCACCAAGCGCCACCATCGCACCATTTCATAAGTGTTTTCAGCGATGAACGCACGGTCACGGCTTCCCCAACGGGGGTTGCTTTTGAGCAGCCGCTCAATGACCTTATCGGCATACTTGCCTTCCTGAAAAATCTGATGGAGCGCCTCGGCCACAGCCTCAACGAGCGAACGGTGAAGTTTCATGGGGCGAAGGTAGGACGAGTTTTGAGTTTTGAGTGATGAGTTATGAGTGAGGAGCACTACCTCAAACTCATCACTCATCACTTAAAACTCATAACTATCTTAATAGTCAAACTTCATGGCGCTGATAGAGCCTTTCATTTCGGGCTTGCTGAGGTCAACGGCAATATCGAGGGCCGTGTCCTTGGTTTGGCGGCGAACCGGGCCAGCCAAACTCAGGAAATCCTTGCCACCAGAGGTTTTGTTAAATGCAAAACCACGGAATTCGACGGAAATGGCTTTGCCGTATTGCGGTTCGATTTGGGTGCAATACTGCTTCACACCTTCCACTTTCATGGCCCCCATGATGGTGGGGTCGAACAAATCGTACAAGCCTTGGTAGTCACCAGCCACGAGCAGTTTACCCGCAGTTTCAAATGTTGGGAGGCGGGATTTCACGATGGCCAATTCCTGCACCGTGTACTCACGGGTGATAGTGGTGTCCGAAAGCTGGGAATGCACCACGATTTTGCCGAAGCTAGGCTTGTCGGTTTCCAAATTTTTATAAAAAACCCAAGCCGCACGGGAGCTGTGGAGCGGCAACAGGTCTGCCTCCTGCTCCATGGTGGCACTGTTGGAAATGGTCATTTCCATTGTTTGGCCATCGGGGCTGACGACGCCAGTAGCCTCCCCCGTGAGGGCCGTTGCCACCAACTGAAGGGCCTTTTGCTCGGCTGCCGGCAAATTGCCTTGGCTCGGAGCGCCCTTGGCAGCCGCTTCGTTCGAGGGTGCTGGTTGGATGCCAGAATTACAGGAAAGCAGCGATAAAACTGCGATGCAAACAATTATCAAATTCTTCATGGAATACTTTTTTTGTAAACAATCGAAGGCAAAAATAGCCATCAAGGGAGCAATAACGCCAAACCGGGTTTTGAGTTGCAGGATTTGAAATTGTCTATTCCTAACGTTTGGTGAATATACCAATATGTCAATTTCAAAATCTGAGTTACCTTTCGGACAAAATTAAGAACACCCATCAAAGGTTGGAAAATCGTTTTCCATTGCTTGGAAAATACGCACTGAACAATCTTAAATTCCTATTTTGTCAGAAATCATAAAAAATCGTAAATGAAACTTACCGTTACATGCCTTTTGGCCATGCTCCTATTTTACGCATTGCCTTCTTATTCCCAAAGCGCAAAAGATGCTACCATCCAGTTGACGGTAAGCGTCAATACAGCAACGCCTTCGGTAACCTTGACATGGCCCAATCCTAACCCTTCCTTGCTTTACCTGTACAGGAGGGAAAAAGACTCGCCAGACTGGTTCATCTTGATTGAATCCGCCAGCAGCACCGAAACCACGTTTACCGATACGCAGGTCACTTTGGGTGCCACCTATGAGTATGGTGTTTTGCGCCAAGTAAACAATGTGACCTCTTTTGGCTTCGCAATGGTGCCCATTGAGGCGCCCGTTGTGGATGAGCGTGGCGACCTGACCGTTTTCATTGAGGAAGCCCTCACCAGTCCATTGGCCACAGAATTGGAGCGGCTCCGCAAAGACCTCGTGGGCGACGGCTGGGACATTCAATGGCGGGTAGTGCCTAGCACCGCCACCGTTGCCAGTATAAAAACGCAAATCGTAAGCGACTATAACGCCAACGGCACCGATGCCGTGATGCTGTTCGGCGATTTGCCCGTGCCCTACAGCGGCAACTCCGACTGGGACGGCCACGACGACCACCAAGGCGCCTGGCCTGCCGATGCCTATTACGGCGATGTGCAAAGCAGCGACTGGACGGACGTGACCGTGAACACCAACAACAATGCCGTGCAGCCTTCCCGTCCGCAAACCATCAATGTGCCGGGCGATGGCAAATTTGACCAAGACATTGTACCTTCCCCTTCCGAAATTGCTGTGGGGCGCATTGACTTTTCCAACCTAAATCCCAGCACTTTTGGCACTTCCATCGTGGAACTGTACCGCCGTTATTTGGACAAAAACCACAACTGGCGTAGCAAACTCTACACTGTCAACAACAAAACGCTGGTTGACGACAATTTCGGCTACTTCGGTGGCGAGGCATTTGCCAGCGATGGCTACCGAAATGGCTACGGCCTTGTGGGGCCAGCCAATGTGGTGGATGGTGACTTCTTCAATGATACCGACAACAACGACAGCTACCTTTATATATATGGATGTGGCGGCGGAACTTATAACAGTGCAGCCGGGGTGGGCACCAGTGCCCAATTTGGTACCGACACTATCAATGCCGTTTTCTCCCACCTTTTCGGCAGTTATCATGGCGATTGGGACTATTCACCCGATCCGTTCCTGGTGAGCGCCATTGCCTCGAAGGGCGGGCTGCTCACTTGTTCTTGGGCTGGCAGGCCGCACTGGTTCACGCACCATTTGGGAGGCGGTGAAACAATGGGTTACAGTGCCTTGCAAACAAACAACGGCTGCGACAATGTGGGCTATTTTTCAACCTTTGGCGACTGTGGGCCGCACGTAAACTTGATGGGCGACCCGACGGTTCGGGCGCACAATGTAACAGCAGTGCCAAGTGTCGCCGCTTCGCAAACCTGTAACCAAGTGTCAGTTACTTGGCAGGCTTCCTCGCAACCTAACTTAATTGGTTATCATGTCTATCGCTCCAACCGGGACAATGGTGGCTTTGTGAGGCTTTCGCCAAACCTGGTTACGACGCAAAGCTTCGTGGACAATTCGCCCATTCTGGGCAACGTATATTATATGGTAAAAACAGTGGTGCGGGAGCAAACCCCAACTGGGATTTACTTCAATACCAGCACGGGCACTACCACCCTCATCAATGTTGGCACCACGACCCCGCCCACCGTTGGATTGCCAAGCACCGTTCAGCTAAGTTGCACCAGCCCAAGCTACCAAATCAACACTTGCGGCCCTGGCCTCAGCTGCACCATCACTGGTCCCGGCATCACGGCTGGCACGCCACCGCTGGCCATTACGCAAGCTGGTGTTTACACGGTAACTGTTTCGGACGCAATCAGCGGCTGCACCAATTCAGCCACTTTGACGGTGACGCTCAATAATTCATTGCCACCGACACCAACCGCAACGGCAGGCCAAGTAAATTGCCAAGCACAAACCGTGCAATTGAATGGTTCATCAACGGCACAAGGTTTGGCTTACAGTTGGACCGGGCCAAACGGCTTCACTTCCAATCAACAAAATCCGGTCGTTTCGGAAGGTGGCGCCTATACTTTGTACACCACCAACACCACAACGGGCTGCTCTAGCAGCGTCAATTTGAACGTGCCAAGCCCAGCACAACCCAATGCTACCGCAACGGGTGGCGCCATCAATTGCGCAGCAACAAGTGTGCAATTGCAGGGCGGTTCCACCTCGCAAAACGTAAGCTACAGTTGGGCAGGCCCCAATGGTTATAGCTCTAGTTTGCAAAACCCAACCGTCAATGCAGTTGGCAACTACGTGCTAACAGTTACCACGGCTGCGGGCTGCACGGCCAGCGCTTCGGCTTCGGTTTCTATTCAAAACAATATACCAGCAGCCAACCCAAGTGCTGTGGGCCAATTGACCTGTGTGACTACGCAGACCACCATCAACGCAAATCCTGACCAAGCGGGCTATAATTTCGCATGGACGGGGCCAAACGGGTTTACCAGCAATCTGCAAAACCCATCCGTTAACACCGCAGGAACCTACACTTTGGTCGTAACCGACCCGGCAAGCGCCTGCAATTCAAGCTCCTCGGTTGTTGTAACACAAAACTTGAACCCACCTACGGGTATCACGGCGGAACTCGGCACGGTCAATTGCGCAGCACAAACGTTTGACTTGCAAGGTGATGCAAATGAAACCACTGTCAGCTACGCTTGGAACGGGCCAAACGGGTTCACTGCCTCGCAGCAAAACCCAGTGGTAAACCAAGCTGGCACTTATGTGCTGACGGTGACCAATACCACCAACGGTTGCGCCTCGTCGGCCTCGGTGACTGTGCCAAGTTTGGTGCTGCCAACGGCGACTGCCGTGGGAGGCACACTGACTTGCACCACCACGTCGGTGCAAGTTCAGGGAAGTTTCACCCCAAGCGATGCGTCTTTTGCATGGACTGGGCCGAACGGTTTTACCTCCGATGAGCAAAATCCGTCGGTAAGCGTGGTGGGTACTTATTTGCTCACCACCACCGTGGCGAGTGGTTGCACGGCGACGGCAACAGCAGTGGTTATACAATCTGGTGATTTCCCGGTGGCGGCTCCAAGTTCATCCGGCTTTTTGCCCTGCAATGGCGGGCAAGTCACCCTTTCGGCCAATCCGAACCAAGCAGGTTACGATTTTCTTTGGAGTGGGCCAGGCGGCTTTAGTTCCACCAACCAGAACCCATCCGTTGGCGAACCGGGACTTTATTTTGTGCAAGTAACCAATACGACAACGGGTTGCAAAGCAACGTATTCGACCCAAGTTTCTGAGGTACAATTGCCGGACATCAACCTGAACCCAACCACTTTTGAACTTACTTGCAGCACCACAGAACTGACCTTGAATTTGACGGGGATTTGCGATTTGCCCGGCATTGCCTGCACCTTGAACGGGCAACCGATCGGTGGGCCTATTGTCACCATCAACACTGCTGGCCCTTATGAATTGGTGGTAACGAATGTGGCCAGTGGTTGCTCGGCTTCCGAAACGCTAACTGTCACTGCCAGCATTGATATTCCAAGCTTAAATATTGATGGCGACTTGACGCTGAACTGCGCCGGTGATTTGACCACCCTGACGGCCTTGAGCACCACGCCGGGCGTGACTTACGCATGGGGTGGATTGGGCAGCAACCCCGTTCAAATCGTTTCATCGGGCACATACACCGTGACAGCCACCGGGCCGAATGGTTGTAGTAGCGAAGAAACAGTGGAAGTGACGGCTCCCCCAAGCATCATGCTTTCCTTGTCCTTTGTGAATGAGTGCAATGGCTCGGTGAGCATAGCAGTGACTGCAACGGGCGGTGTGGCACCTTACCAGTTCCAGACAATCCCAGCAGGGCCGCTTCCGTCAGGGGCTACATTTACGGTAATTGCAACGGATTTCAATGGCTGTGTGGAAACCATCAGCGGCAATATCCCGGCGCTCCCAGCCATATTGACCGCCACTGCAAACCACACGGATGAGACTGTCCTAGGCCAGCACAACGGTACGGCAACAGCACAAGCCACGGGAGGCACCCCACCCTACCAATTCAAGTGGAGCAATAATGCGACTACGGCGACCATCAACAACCTTGCGCCAGGCACCTATACGTGCACGGTAACAGATGGAAGCGGATGTACTAGCACCGTATCGGTAACCGTACTTGAAGGGACGAACGGCACTGCTGATTTGCCCGGCCTACGTGACCTTCGGCTTTCGCCAAACCCAACGAGTGGGCATTTTACCTTGTCGATTGCACTTGAAAACCCATTGGCTGTTCAGGTTGAATTGCTGGACGCAATGGGCAGGGTTTTGTCAGAAACCAAGCCCGTGCTCGTTACGGAGAAGACTTGGCAGTTCGACCTTGGCTTTGCACCAGCAGGGGTTTACTACTGCAAGGTGCAAGCTGAAGGGAACATGCAAGTGCTTCGAGTAGTGAAAATGGATTAATAAAAATGCGGATGCCCAGCCTGAAAAATCAAGCTGGGCATCCATTTTTCATAAAAAACCACAGCCTTAAACGCCATGATTCGCCAACTCATCCAAAGCCGGAAAACAGAGGAAGCCATCAACGTACTCAGCCGATTGCATGAGTCTATTGGTGCTGATGCCAATACCTTGACCATGCTCAAGGCACGGCTGGCAGATGTTGAATACAAGCGCAAAAATGAGCTGGCCAAAGAGGAAGACCTGCGCATAGAGGAGAACAAAATCAACGACTCTTTCCTCTATTATTTTGAGAATCTGGAAGAGCGGGTGAACACGGTTTTGGGCCTGAAATACGACGTCACGGATTTTGAACAACAAGTTAAGCTGAAAATGATGCGCCAATATGAAGTTGGCGAGCGTTTGGGAGAAGGCAATTCGGCTGTTATTTACAAAGGCATTGAAAAATCGAGTGGGAAATTGGTGGCCATCAGGGCATTGAAAACCATTCGATTGTCGAGCATTGAGAAGGCAAAAAGCAACGACACGGAAGCGGGCAAGGTTTCATCAAAAATTGCTTCGCAAATCAAGCACCGCAACATCATCGAGATATTGAGCAGCCATGAAAGCGATATTCCCTTCTGCACGGTACTTGAGTACATCAATGGGGTTACGCTAGACCACTTGTTGGAGATTGGCTATGTGCCAAAACGTGACACGATTTCCATCATCCGGCAGATTTGCGATGCGCTGTACTATTTGCAGAACATCGGCTACGACCACAAAAACCTGCGCCCGTCGAAAATCATCATTGACCATGAATTGAAGCCCGTCATTTCCGTTTTTGAGATTTTCAAGGACATGCGTGGCTACTCCCGCCTCGACAAAATATTGGACGACCTTCGCTATTCCAGCCCAGAAGAACTTAGGTACGAATCGGACAAATTGGATTACGACAAAGTGAACCAATTCTTGATGGGGCTGATCATGTGGGAAATGCTGACCGGGCACCAATTG
>JADLHE010000469.1 GCA_020848965.1 Saprospiraceae bacterium | reverse complement strand
CAACATAATCATCGATTGTCGAGTTTTTCCACACCAAACTATTCCATTCAGAAGCTGGACCAATTTTACTGCTCTTTACATACCCCTTATCCCAATTACCATTAAGCGTAAACAATAAGTTGATAACTTCTTGCTTATTGGAAGCAATTTCTTCTGCAATAACACCCTGACCCTTTTTATAGCCAATGGCATATGGAACTGATCCCAAGTCTTCAAGCTGGCGAACGTGTGTTGCACCACCATCTTGCTCCAGAATTTGATATAAATTCGTTCCATATGAAATACTATCAGAGGCCCATGATTGAGGCATGTAATCACTGGTTAAACTACCTTGAATAGTATAAAAAACCACATAGTCTCCAAGCGGCACTACGTCAGTAAGAAAATCTATAAGTTGTTTTCTTCCATTTTGAGTTGTTGTGCTAAATATGAATGTGTAAGATTCAATACCCCATGGATGTGGCAACCCATAGCTTATCGGACCTTGGCCTGGTGGGTAATTAATTTGGGGGGACTTATAAGTTGAGTCGAACCACAAAACATAGACCCCAGCATCTGGAGTCCCCCAATATCTTCCCAATCCTGCATTATTTAATCTAGCGTCTGGTGACTCAATACTCACTACGGCATCTTTAATACAAACATCTTTTAAATTTTGAATAAAAGAAAATTGCCCATGCCCCTCCAACTCCATGTTCACGAAATCATCCTTTTTAAACTGGTAATAATGTGATTGATTCCAGCCTGTTGTGCCGTCATTCTTACACAGGAATGAGCTATAATTCCAATTGAACCCTTCAGTTGGAGAAAGGCTATCTGGACTGACCCTCCAATAGTACACGACTTCATCTTGCAGTGGCACATTTGGCTTCCATGCTAAAACACCACCAGATTGGGTAATATTATGGGTTTGGAGCCATTGGCTATTGAACAGCTCGGTGGTATCGAATTGAAGTACATATTTTCTTGTGGGTGCAAGAGGGTCTGAAGTATATGCTTTTAAGGTAACATCAGCAGCAGCGATACCGAAATCAGGAGGGAAGGCGGGTATAGCACTATTATCACGAATAAAAAGCCTTACGCCAGGCTGACCATTTGAGTTTAAGAGTTCATTATTCTGTTCAGCGGCTGGGCTTGGTAACTCTTCCACGGAATCAGCGGCATCAATTTTTATGTAAAAAGTGTTTTGACCTGAAGATTTTTTACCCGGGACGGGTATTTTAAAACTAAAAGCTGACCGATTGCCGGGTAAAGGAACCAATTCATCAACAACTACGATTCTTGAGTTATCAGGCAGTTGATGCTCAATCTTCAAATATGCCGAATCAGGATTATTTTGCCCGATATTCACCACATCAAAGTCAATGCTGAAACTATCAAGACCTACGCTGACTTGTTCGGGGTGAAATTTTAATGTGCTTTGGTCAATTGTATAGTCTGGTCCAGGCAAAGGATTTATTTTAATCGAGGGATCACCAAGTAGGTTAAACTGTTGTCTAACCAAGTCTAGGCCATAGTTGCCAGCATTAAAGGAACTAACAGCTTCCTGCAATACCTTGCCATAGCTTTCTCCGTACAAATCACCACCTAACTCATTATAAACAACATTGGCAAAACTATTGAGAGAATTTATATAACCTTGACCAGAAGTAGCGCCAAATAAAATAGAGCCTGCATCTTTTAGGAAGAGAAACCTTTCCCCAATTCCCTTTCCTGATAAATGAATATTTCCCGAATAACATCCTAACGACATCATGACCGGGTATTTTCCTTTGTTTTTCCAATTATCAGGGAAGTCAATTGAAAAATCAAATACACCGGGCGCAGAATGTCCAAAAAAGGTCAAAAACGAAACGCCGCTGTTGATGTTACTGAAAATATCTTCTGTTTGTGATTGTTGAATCGGGTCAGTACTTGTTTTGTAAAAGCCTTTTACTTTAGCACCTACCTTGCCTGATTCCAAATTGGCTGCCAATGCTTCAAGATTAGCCCTAATTTCCAATTGTTCTGAAAGAATTGCGCCATTTCCGCCACCAAGATGCAAGGCTTTCTTCATCCAAACTCGGTCTGGAATCGTTTGGGGCAGGTTTTGATTGTTTTCAAATTCTTTTACTTTTTCAAGATAAGTTTTTATATCATTTGCGTTTTGGGCTGCCAGCCTTCCCAAAGGGATTACCGGGGTGAATCCGTCACTACCTGCAAGCAATAAATTATCCGAACCAGGAAAGCTGTAAGTTGGAACAGTGAACCCTTCATTATAGGCAGTGCTCAAACTAGATGAATTGCGAATTAGCCTATATTCCATGCCCTTGCCAATGATGAAAAAATATCTTGCTTCACTCCATTTTTTCTTGATATAAAGCGCAAAATTTCGAACGGAAAAAGGATGCCGCTCAACACCCCAACTAAATTGGTCATACAAATTTTCAACTTCAACAATTATTGGATTATGCCCACCACCATTTAAAGAAGCCCTATAGTTTGCATACTCAGCTACTTGGTTGGTTCCGCTTATATCACTATTTAACCTTTTCGATGTGACTATGACAAAATCATGGTTCAACCCTCCATAATCAACAAAGTTCGACGCAACGAAATTCGATACCTGTTTAAAACCATCATTTGAATTGACAAGTAAAAAATCACGCTCTGAACTATACGCTGGCAAAGCAAACTTTATGATACCACTTTCAGAGACACCTGCCATCCTGCTCCCTGTTGTTATATCATATAATATCGCTTCTCCTGATGATAGGTTGAAGTTCTGGATTTCCAAGTATTTCACTTCATTTGAGGCTTCAATTGTAAAGGAATAAACTTTCTTATTTTCAAAATTGAACTGCCTAGGGTAATTAAGTCTTATGATGGAAACCCGATTATAATCTGTCCCTGACAACATCCCTTGTATTTTTAACGGCATACTGGTGGATAATTGCGCAACAGGAACTGTCAGTTCTACTAGTTGAACTTGGTTGCCTTCAAAGGTGGAAGTAAATAGCAAATTAGAATTAAGGCTGACTGCTTGTTCGTGTTGCCCGTGGTATCCAGCAAATCGCAGGTAAAGTTTGGCATCTGGGCCATTTGAGTAAATAGAAGTAGGGGTTAGGTTAAAATTGCTAATATTGGAAATCTCAGTAGAAAACCCTTCAGACATATTGTAATCCGACTTACTTATGCCTAAGACGCTCGCCTCTTTTCGCACGATATCCTTATAAACCAACTGAAAATCAGCCATATAATAATTTTCCTTTGTTGGCAAATTGGAAAGTTGGTTTGGCAAATCGTTGAACCTTAAATTCCCCCCATTGTTTACCCACGTCAAAAAATAGGCAGCCGTATCTGTCACCAAGCTATACAACGGGTTCATCATCATTGAGTCCGGGTCAGCAAAAAGAAAGCGGTCTAGCTCTGAAGTATTTTTCTGTCCATAAAACTCCAAATAGTCGTTGCTGCCGAAATTTCCATTTGAAGTGGTATAAATTGGCACTTGCTGGCCATTGTGCCATAATTGGAAGTTTTCTCCCTGTACCTGACTTAAAGGCACATTTGCATCTGACAATACCTGGTGGCTCACCCTGTAAATTCCGTCTTCGGCAACCTTTATTTTCAGGTAGGTTTGGCTGAAGTTTATCCATTCATTTCCAAACAAAGTGTCCTGGTCAACAATAATGTACTGAGCCTTGACGGTTGTAAGGCTAGCAATGAAAAATAGTAGGTAAACGAGTTTTTTCATGACAGCGAAATTGGAGTCTATTATAGCATCAAAAATAGGGCTAATATTGTCATTTTGAATGAAAATGACATTAAATTCGGATTAACAAAGGCAACTAAATATAGGATTCGACGCAGGCTTGCACTTTTTGGGTACTCCCTTTTTGATTTTCAATATACGAACCTGCGATTTTTGATGCTGCACCATAGGCGTCTTGATTCTTCAACTTGCCTAGTATTGACAAAATTTGCTGGCCATCATTGACTTTAAAGGCACCCCCATGTTCTACCAACCAATTCGCTTCCTCAAATTTTTGGTGCTTTGGCCCAAACAAAATTGGCAATCCAAATGCGGCTGGCTCCAAAATATTGTGAATCGCTTGCCCGAACCCACCCCCGATATAGGCTATTTTCCCAAATTGATACAATGAAGAGAGCATTCCGATATTGTCAATTAGCAATAGTCGGTGACTGTTGGCCATTTCACCGATTTTCGAATATCGCAGGAAGGGAATGTCCAATTTTGACTCAATCGCCTGTAAATGAGCCAATTGAATATCGTGTGGAGCAAGAATGAATTTCCAATCCTTGAATATGGTGTTTGTGAAAAGGGGCAATAAATGCTGCTCGTCTTCAGGCCAAGTGCTGCCACAAATTAGAATTGGTGAATTCCCACAAAAAGCAGCCACATCAGGCAGTTTCATTGGGTTTGTGGCAATTTGTGCTACCCTGTCTATTCTTGTATCTCCAGCAACAGATACATTCATCAAGCCAATGTCATTCAGCAAAT
>JADLHE010000468.1 GCA_020848965.1 Saprospiraceae bacterium | reverse complement strand
CGTGTCAAAATTCCCACCATGAGTTTTTGGGGAATAGGGCACCGTGGACTTTTGGTCACCGGGCAATGTGATGTTGAACTGAAGGGTCTGGTTTATTTGCGGCAGGAATGCATCGCTCTGCGTTCCGGTTACCTTAGCTTCCACAGGAACCCACCCTTTTTCCCCGGTCAGTTCAACTTGAAAATGCTGGGAATACTCGCCTGTTGGCAGGTTCCATGCTGCCAGTTTAAAAAATAAGAATATTGTGCGTTCTCCTTCTTTTAGGTACAGGTAATGCGAGGCAACGGCCATGCCCATGGTCGCTTTAGGCATGGAAATTTCCGAAAGCTTTTCATTGTTGTAGCGTTTGTTTGCGAACGGGTGCCACTGGCCATTGGCGTTTGTCAATTCTCCGCCAAGCCCATCCGCTGAGTTGGCAATCGGGGCAGCATACAACCTACCATCGCCGAAGGGAGCCGTATTTGGGTTTTGGGAGCGGTAATCGTGGAATACGGACTTCAGCGATTCAACCCGTGCCTTATTGGCCACGAAATCTTCGGCGAGCGAATAGAAAACATCGTTGCCAAGGCTGTCTTTTCCTGCCTTGAGCTGCGTTCCAGCCGACAGCAAATGGCTGTCCACATGCTTTGACAATTCAAATAAAAGATGTACTTCGTTTGGCTCGGAAGCCTTTTCACGAAGCTGCAAAATCTGTTTGTAGTAATAATCCAAATGCCTCCCGGTCAATGTGTTAGCATGATCACGGGCAAAGACAAGCAGCCTGAGGAAAGACAAGAACAGCGCATAATGAGGTTCATGCCTGTCCCATCCGCTCAACATCGCTTCTAAATTTTGCTTGGCTTCCGTGACTGTGCGGGCATAAGCCTTTAGGAACTGGTCAAGAATATCGGTGAATAAGTTGTGCGCAGCGGCATGGTTGATTTGGTCGAAAGTAGAACTTGGCAGTGGGTCGCCGTAAACATAGGTCTCACCAACAAGGCTATCCCTGAAGCTCGGCCAATCCAGCGCTGCGCCAACTATCCAGTCTTTTGAAAACCCCTTGGCCAGGATTTCGGTAAAAGGCTGGACATCGGCACCAAGTATTTCCCAGTCCAACTGTTCGGTAAAGTCAACGACAGAATATGGCAGGGAAAGAGCGCCTTTGTAATACCTAATCAGCCGCATGAAGGCTGGAGCCAACTGGGTAACGATGGAGTTTTGCAGGGAAGCCCGTAACGCCAGTTCTTTGCTTTTTTGGGAAAAATTGCTGCCACTTCCTTCCATTATTTGCAATTCGACGGTGGCAGGAAGCGCTTCCTTCATTTGCTCCAACTGCCAAGCTAAGCTGCCAACGCAATTGAACAGGTTCCCGAAGTTCTTCGTCAAGCCAACAGCATCAAATTCATTGTCCAGATTGAGCAGGAAGCCCAAATATTCCTGCATCTTGATTTGGTAATGCCCAACGTTTTGAACAGCCGCAGTGGCAAGATAGGCTGCTGGGTCATTGCTAAAGAATGACTGCCAAGTATCAGTGGGCAGGTTATTGTTGTCAAAAAAATGAATGAAACGGGCATATCGCCTTGCAAAAACCATCCAATGCGCAGGCTCCCGCTCATCCACCTTAGCGAAGGTGGGGTCGAGGGCAGCAGTCAGGCGTTGGCCCTGGTGGGCACCGTCCCGTTTCAGCCGCAGAGGATTGAGTTTTTCTTTACAATCGGCGCTCATAATGCCTATGGTTTTGAGAAATTAACCAGTTACGGGTTTAAAATCGGCGACAATGTTCAAGTCGGTTCCCTCAAACTTGTAAAAAGGGAAGACAAAATTGTAGCGGGTGTTGGTACTGCGAACGAGGTACTCGATTTCAATGAGCACGATGCCCTCCAACTCCCTGTCGTCGTTGATGTTCACGTTCAGCAAATTGATTCGTGGCTCGAAATAAAGAATGGCTGTCCTGATTTTGTCAGCGACAATCGTCTTGGTCGTGGTGCTGAGCGATTCGAAAAGCAAGTCGTTCAAGTCGCAACCATAAGCAGGCAGCATAACCCGTTCGCCCAAGGCCGTGGAAGTCAGCACCTCTAAGCTGCTGGCGATATCCGCTTCTTTTTCCAACATCTCCACTCCTGCCGAACTTCGATTGAAGCTAGGGGGAAAGCCCCAGCCCCGACCCATGAAATTTGTTGTTTCAGCATTTTCTATCATCGCAATTCTATTTTAACCTATCCACCAATCGTAACCGTGACCGCTCCCGGTGGCATGACCACTCCGCCCCCAGCCGTTGAATCGCCGACTCGGGCAGCGGGCATGCCAGCAATCATCACGGTTGCCGAACCTTTTATGATGGCATCAGGGCCACAGGTGTCGCCCAACCTGGCAGCAGGCATCCCCGCTATCAGTACCGTAGGGGCACCAGGGGGAATAATGGGCGTTGGCACCCCTTGCGTGGCTGCACTGACTATCATATCGGTAACTCTTGCTGCTGGAAGCATTTTTTTGAGAATTAAACATGAAACCTTGCGGGGAAGCACCAATCAATTAATCTGTACCATTCCCCCTTTTACCACTGCCATTGCCCCTCCTTCGAGGGTGGCCGTTGCACTGGCTTTTACGGTGGCCCCTGAATTGCCCTCGGCTTTGAAATTGCCACTGGCCTTCAGTTCAATGTTGACGCCTTCGGCCTTGATATCCTTGGAAGCTTTCAAGATGATGTCCTTGCTGCTTTCGATGCTGATGCCATCACTGTTCATCACGATTTTGTTCCCGTTCTGGTCCTCAATCATGATAGCCTTATCTTCCTCGGTCATCTGTAATTTGTTGCCTGCTGGTGTTTCCAGCGTGACTATTTTCTTATCGTCGTCAAACCATAGCCTCATTTTGCTCCTGGTGACGAAGCCCTTTTCATGGTTGTCGTCGGTGGGCTGATGCGGTGCAGGTTTTGCGCTGCTGTGGCACATGCCAAGCACGACGGGATGACGAGGGTCATCGTTGAGGAAGCCAACCAGTACCTCATCGTTCAGTTCTGGCCGAAAGAAGCTGCCCCGGTTATCGCCAGCGTCGAGGGTGGCCACCCTTGCCCAAATCCCTTCGTCATCAGGGCTGACCACGGGCAGCCTGACCTGAATCCGGTCTTCGCCATCCGGGTCGCCTTCGATTTTTGTGACAATGCCTATCTGCAAGCCGTTCACCGGCGGCAATAAGCCAGCGGCAGCAGGGGGTCTAAGGTCAACGATTTGCGACAGCCAAGCGGGGTTCAAGCCAAATTGAACATCAGTCAGCCAATTGCCCTTGCCTATTTCATGGTGGACGCCGGAGATGAACACCTTGCCGTCGAACCGCTCACCCACGCCTTGTAGCTCAAGCAGCAACCCAGGCTTCACGCCCGCAAAACCCTGGAAGCGAACCCTGCCACAAATCTTGGCCAAACGCTGACGGGCCAAGCGGGCATCAGCCCAGTTTTGCAATTCTGGCTGCGCCAACATGCCACCATGCCGCTCCGTGAATTCAGCTACTTCGACGGATTTGGCAATGTCATCCGTTGAGACATTGCCACTGCCAGCAAAGCCAGGCTCGTTCGCACCTGCTTCAACGATGGCTTGGTCCGTATGGCTCCACGACATGGACTTCACCGCCTGAAATTGGTGGCGGGCATCCATCTCCGCATCAAACTCCATGATGGTGGTGCCAAAGGCAACGGATAGGACGGGTTGTCCACTCATCTTGGGCTTTTTAACACTGACCTTTCCATCGTCGGCGATGCAAAGCTGCCCGTTGGCCTCTGAGCGGGTCAGCATGAAATCCCAATCAGTCGTGTCGAACTGCACCAATTCCTTGTGTTTCAAATTGGTGACCTCCACATCTTTTGTCAGGCCATAGGCCCCAATCAAATCCTCCACCACATCGCTGTCCTTCTGCTCCAAAAAATATTTGCTCTTTCGGTCGAGGGTCATTTTAACAGCTTCGTCCTTGCAATCCACGGTCAAGGAACTACCGTTCTGCCTAATTTTCACACTATGACAAACGACGATGCCCTTGAAAATCGTGTCGTTGTTGGCACGGTAGCCCGCTTGGATTTCAATCTTCTTGCCCGGCAAGAAAAACGCTTGATTGCTGATTTCAAAAGTCTGTTTTGCGGCCTCACCGTCCAACAGCACCAACCTTGCAGTCGGGATTCGATTGGCTTCCTTTGTCACCGATACCGCCTTGATTTGGAAGGAACCAGGTATTTCACTCCCATCTATCAAAATGGACAAGGTCGCCACATCTGGCGAGGCTGGGGTCGATATGGTGCTGGCGCTGTTCGGCATATTGGATTAGTTAGGCCAGTTTTGAGCTGATTTTATCAACAGGGGGGAAGACCAACTCCATTCCCGGTTCCAATTGACGGAAATTGCCGAGACGGTTGATTTTCGCCACTTGCAGGTAGTATTTGGGGTTTTCGTAAATGCGATTGCAGAGCAGGGGCAATGTGTCACCCGCTTTAACGAGAACGACGTGGGTTAAGTCAGGGGAGCTTTTTTTTGCTTCGACTGCCTGTTTTTCCTCAGAAATACTAGCCTTGAAAGTCGCTTTTGCCAATGCACGTATTGGCATACCTGTCGAGGAAAACAACTTATATTGGATACTCAATGATGTTAACCTTCCTTGGAAAATATGCCAACCCCAAGCTAATTGCACAAATGGCGTCTCATGAAAATCACCATTATAGTCATAAACAATTTTCTTGAAATCTTTAATTTCTTCAGTCACATCATTCTTGGCATTGCCGTCAATAATACCTGTGCAATCGAACAGAAATTCAAAGCTCATTTCGGAAGGCTCTGTATGTTCATATTTTAAAAGTGCACCATTTGCACCTAACGCTTTATCTTCAGAAACCTTTATTTTATAATCTATGGTATAGGCTTCCGGGTTTATGAGCACCTCCATGCCATTTTTGTCAAATTTCAATTTGTCCTTAAAATCAGCATCTGAATATGCAGTAATCTTCATCTTTTCGAGTTTCCCCGATTTGATGAAATCCAAATCCAATTTTTTGCTTGGCAAATTAATCATGGACTAATTGATTGAAGGGACAGGCTCAACGCTCGCCCTTTTGTTTCAAAATATTCATTACCTGCTCCACGCATTCAGCAATGAGCTTGTCTTGGTCAATGGCTGCCGAGGCTGGTGCATTTGCCGAAGGCTTCGCCTTGCTTTCTGCGTCATTGACCGTGACCCTTATGTGCAATTCCTTGATTTCTACAGGCATGAATATTCCATTTTATTGCATTACCCTCCCAAACCAAAGGGCAATTTGTCGCTTTGAGGAATGATGTCGAAATAGCGGTAGCTCAATTCCATGGTCTCCACCACCACGCTGTTTTCGTTGGCATTGAAGTCGCTCAACGACCATTTCTTAGGAATGGCACCCACCACGTTCCAGGTCTTCAGCGGCAGTATTTTCTCGTTCATCAGCGTGACAAGTAGGTTGGCTGGTTGGAACTCACGGTCACGAAAGGCTTTGGCAAACCAACTGTAAAGTGTTGACCCAATGACTACATAGCCCCGTTTGAGCGTAAGGTCGCTGTACTTGGTACGCACAGGTAGCTTATGTTCGAAGCGGTTCTCG
>JADLHE010000467.1 GCA_020848965.1 Saprospiraceae bacterium | reverse complement strand
TACCCTATGATTAAGGCTAATCGTAGTTAACTAATCTTTATGGAATTCGGCAAACTCAATGACCTAACAAAGGTTGACTTCCATCTGCCACCCGATCCGCCGGGAAATGGCGCAGTCTTGTATTCAGCCAATCCATCATTGGCAAAAAGCAAGTCCCTTTTTATCGGCGCCACAGGCTGGAGCGTGAAGGAATGGGTTGGGAAGATTTACCCGAAAGGCGCAAAAACCCCTGAATACCTGCGGTATTACGCCCAGCAATTCAATACGATTGAACTGAACACGACCCATTACCGCATTCCCGATGCTTTTACCGTGCAGCATTGGTTTGACGAAGCAACGGCAGATTTCAAGTTCTGCCCAAAAGTACTGCAAACCATCAGCCATGCCGCCGACCTTGGCACCAATGGCGATTTGATAGGGCGTTTTTGCGAAGCAATGGGCGGCTTGGGCAGTAAATTGGGGCCGTGTTTCATACAATTGCCGCCCTTTTTCGGGGCTGAAAAGATTGGTGTGCTGGAACGTTTTCTTCAACAATTCACTTTGCCATTGGCTGTGGAAGTTCGCCATGAAAGCTGGTTTTCCGATGCATCGAATACGGGACGCCTTTTTGATTTATTGGCAAAATATGAGGTTAGTACCGTCATCACGGATGTGGCGGGCAGAAGGGATGTGGCGCACATGCATCTCACGACCGACAAGCTGCTCGTCCGATTTGTGGGCAACGACCTTCACCCGACTGATTTTACCCGACTCGACGATTGGGCGACACGCCTAAACCATTGGTTTTCAATGGGTTTGAAGGAATGTTATTTTTTCACCCATGAGCCAGACAATCTGCTGGCACCCGACCTTGCAGCAGCTTTCTATGAAAAAACCAAATTCATGGATGAGGTGAAAAGCCGAGGCCCAAAGCTTGGAAACAGCGATGCGCTGGGCCAACAAATGACTTTGTTTTGAAACTGAGATTAAAGGCAGGTTAATTTTCGGTGCGAAGATTGTCTATTCCCACACAACAGTTTGATTTTGGCTATTTTGGCCACCATTTTACTAAAAACACTCCGCCTTAAACATGACCGCAGCAGCTGAACCACAGCAGGAAAATACTGAAAGCTATCCGTTTTATCACCGGGACATCAGTTGGCTTTCTTTCAATTACCGGGTTTTGCAGGAAGCAAAAGACCCGACCGTGCCACTTTTGGAGCGCCTGAAATTCTTGGCTATATATTCTTCCAATCTCGATGAGTTCTTTCGGGTGCGGGTGGCCAACCACCGCAACCTCATGCGGGTGGGCAAAAAGACCCGACAGGTTTTCGACTACAACCCGAAAGCCATTTTGAAGCATATCTTGCGCATTGTGAACGAGCAGCAGCAGGAGTTCAGCGAGATTTTCGAAAAGCAGATTGTGCCGGAACTGGGCAAACACCGCATCTACCTGAAGAGACGGATGCAATTGGGCGAAAAGCAACGCCAGTTTGTGGAGCAATATTTTGACGAGTACATGCTGCCGTATGTGCAGCCAGTGCTGCTGCTGAAAGGCAAGGTACGGCCCTTCCTCAACAACGCCTCGCTCTACCTGATGGTGCACATGGAGGACAAGGAAGACCACACCACCCAGTTTGCCATCGTAAAAGTACCGAGCGACCACCTGCCCCGTTTCATTCAACTGCCTTCATTGAATGGCCGCCGGGAAATCATCATGCTCGACGACATCGTTCGGCATTGCCTCGGCGACATGTTCCCCGGCTACGACATCGTGGATACCTATTCGTTCAAGCTGACCCGTGATGCCGAATTGTACATTGACGACGAGTTTACGGGCGACCTGCTTTCAAAAATCAGGAACAGCCTGACCAAGCGCCACGTAGGGCCAGCCAGCCGCTTCGTTTATGACCGGGAAATGCCTTTTGAGTTGTTGGATTTTTTGGTGGAAACGTTTGAGCTGAAGAAAAGCGACCTTTTGGTGGAGGGCCGTTACCACAATAATTTCGACTTCTTCAAGTTCCCCGATTTCGGTCTGACCGAACTAAAAAACAAGCCACTGCCACCACTGCCCTATAAGCCATTGGCAAAAACGACTGATTTTTTTGGAGCCTTGCGGGGCAAAGACCACTTGCTGGCCTTCCCCTACCACGCTTACCAAACGGTGGTGGATTTCTTTGAAAAAGCGGCGCACGACCCCGCCGTTACGAAGATAAAAATAACGCAGTACCGGGTTGCGAAGCAAAGCCGCATCATGGAGGCCTTGATGGAGGCTGTTGAAAATGGAAAAGAGGTCTTTGTTTTCATTGAGGTAAAAGCCCGGTTCGATGAAGAGGCCAACCTGAATTGGGGCGAGCGGCTCACAGCAGCGGGCGTTAACGTGGCTTATAGCTTGCCGGGCCTAAAGGTGCATGCCAAAATGGCCCAAATAGAGCGGCAAGAAGGTGAAAACACCCAAACTTACACCTACCTCAGCACGGGCAACTTCCATGAAGACACCGCCAAGATTTACGGTGATTTCAGCATTTTCACGACCGACCCAAGGTTGGCCAATGAGGTTTCACGGCTTTTTTGTTTCCTTGAAACAGGCCAACTGCCCGAAAAGCCTTTCGAGCACCTATTGGTTGGCCAGTTTCAAATGCGGGAGAAATTGGAGTACCTGATTGACCGTGAGATGATGAATGCCAAAGCTGGAAAGCCATCTGGTATAGCCATGAAATTAAATGGTATCCAAGATGAGAGAATGATCACCAAACTGTACCAAGCGAGCCAAGCTGGCGTACCTATTCGACTGATTGTCAGGGGGATATGCTGTCTAGTGCCCGGAATTCCCGGCCTGAGCGAGAACATTCAAATCATCAGTATCATTGACCGATATTTGGAGCATGCACGGGTTTTCCTGTTCCACCACCAAGGCAACGAGGAAATCTACCTGGCCAGCGCTGACCTGATGACCCGCAACCTCAGCTATCGGGTGGAGACGGTGTTCCCTATTTACGACGAGGCCATCAAAAAACAACTGCGGGCAGTAATCAGCTTGCAATGGAGCGACAATACCAAGGCACGCATCATAGACCAAGAGCACCTCAACCAATACCGCAAAATTGGAAGCACGAGGGTGCAATCACAAGTGGACACATATTTCTATTTCAAAAAAATGGTCTATGATGATAAGTGACGCATCATTTCGTCGAGCTCCCAAAGCTCATAGCAGCGGTGCAACCACCTTCCAGACGGTCTCCCGCATAATTAGCTGCCCTTTCTCATTGGGGTGAATTCTATCCCCTTGGTTCAGGTCTGGGATTCCACCCACTTTATCCAATAGAAACGGTATCAAAGTGGCGCCATGCTCCTTTGCGAGTTTTGGGTACATGGCCCTGAATGCAGAAGTGTAGGCTTGGCCCATGTTCGGCGGGGCTTCCATGCCTGCCAGCACCAATTTCACGTCGGGATATTTGGCTTTCACTTTCGTAAGGATGGAGCCAAGGTTTTTGACCGTTTCTTCCGTTTGGATGCCACGCAATGCATCGTTGCCACCCAGCTCTAGTACGAAAACATCAACTGGCTGTTTGATGACCCAATCCACCCGCTCATTGCCACCTGCCGAGGTTTCACCGCTCAGACCCGCATTCACGGCCAGATAGGGCAGGTTTAAAGAATCGAGGCGCTGCTGAACGAGCGCAACATAACCTGTTGACACATCGGCCAAGCCGTAGCCAGCCGTGAGGCTATTCCCAAAAAAAACAATGTTTTTCTTTTGGGAAATTGGTTCTGCTTCTTTGACTGTTGAGGGTTGTGCATCACTAACTGTTTCGGATTTTTTTTCCGAATTTGAACAGGACAGTATTGCGAAACAAATTGCAAAAAAAATACCTAAACGAAGAATCATGTTGCGATAGTTATTGAATTGAATATCCGAAACAAAATTAAAGGGAATTTATTTAAAAGCCCAAAAATCCTATCGGAAGAAATCCGCTGCAAAATTTATCAAAGGTCGTGACAAAAAGAAGAAATGGAAGTCAAAACACGAACCCGCTCCGCTATTTAAATGTTAATTTTTTCTGTTTCTTTGCACCCCTGACCAAGTAATTATGAGTAATCAATCAATCACACCCAAATGCTCGGGTATTTGTAAAAAGGTAATCCTTGTTGAGGATAATATAGCGGAAGCAGACCTTACCAGGATAATTTACAGGGAGCAATCCATTCCTTGTGAAATCATACATTGCCAAAACGGTGAAGATTTCATTAATTTACTCCCCTCCGTCAACGAGGAAGATATATGCTACGTGCTGCTTGACCTCAATATGCCTCGAGTCAGTGGATATGAAGTATTAAAGGAGCTTTCAATGAATGAACGATGGAAGAACCTTGTCGTCATCGTCTTTACCTCTTCAAGCAATTCCCGAGATGTTTCAAAATGCTATGAAATGGGGGCTAAAGCCTATGTTGCAAAGCCACTCGACCTCAATGAACTGGACAGAACCATCCTTTCCATTCATCATTTTTGGGGGATGACCAATATTAAGCCTCAAATAATGAATTGATTGAAGCAAAGTCTTGAACTCATTTTTTCAAGAACTTCAAGTTCCTTTTCAGTCCGTCAAATTTCGTTCGCTTCACCGCTGACTTTCTGAATAATTTCACAAAAACTTCCTCGGTCATTTCATGCCACTCCCGCTCATTCATGTCCAGTAAATCTCCATGTGGAGCAAAAGCAGGTTCATCGTGTTGCTTCGCAAAGCGGTTCCAAGGGCATACCTCTTGGCAGATGTCGCAGCCAAAAGCCCAGTTTTGCATTTTGCCTTGAAATTCAGAAGGCAAATCCTCCCTTAATTCAATTGTCAAGTAGCTGATACACTTAGAAGCATCCATCAGGTAGCCTTGGGACGATATGGCGGCTGTCGGACAGGCATCTATACAGCGGCGGCAGGTTCCGCAATGGTCTTTTATTGGTTGCTCGCTCGCTACCAGCTCCAAATCAAGAATCAATGAAGTTAGAAAGAAGTATGAACCAGCACCGGGCCGGATAAGCAAAGTGTTTTTGCCCGTCCAGCCAAGTCCAGTTTGCTTGGCCCATTCCCGTTCCATCACCGGGGCAGAGTCCACGAAACAGCGGCCCTCTACCTCCCCAATATTTTCTTGGATGAAAAGGAGTAAATCCTTCAATTTTTGCTTCAACACATGGTGGTAGTCCTCACCGTAGGCGTAGCGGGCAAGTTTTGGGGCCAAGGGGTCGTGCTGGGTTTGGGCCGGGAAATAATTGTACATGAGCATGATGACGGTCTTGGCACCAGGTACGAGCTTCGTGGGGTCGGTGCGCAGTTCAAAATGGTTGGCCATATAGCCCATTTTGCCGTGGTAGCCCTTGTTTAGCCATTCTTCCAAGCGCCGGGATTCTTCATCCAGCCTTCTTGCTTTGGCAAAGCCAATAAAATCAAAGCCGAGGCGGAGGGCCTCGGCTCGTATGGATTCTGTTCGTTTATGTAGGACGCTGCTTTGCAACGGCTGTCAGTTTTTAGCTCAATTTCGTTTGAAAAGCGACTCCACAAATGCCCGTTTGTTGAAAACCTGCAATTTGTCAATCGCCTCCCCTACCCCAATGTACTTAATCGGGATTTTGAACTGGTCTGAAATTCCAATGGCAACGCCGCCCTTGGCCGTACCGTCCAGTTTGGTAAGGGCAAGGCAGGTTACGTCGGTGGCAGTTGTGAACTGTTTGGCCTGTTCAATGGCATTTTGGCCGGTGGTGGCATCAAGGATGAGCATCACATCATCGGGTGCATCTGGCAGGCATTTACTGATGGAGCGCTTGATTTTGGTCAATTCGTTCATCAGATTGATTTTGGTATGCAAACGGCCTGCTGTGTCAATAATGCACACATCCAAATTGTTCTTCATGGCATAGTCCACCGTTTCATAGGCCACGGCAGCGGGGTCGGTATTCATGCCCTTTGCATAGAAATGGCAGCCTACCCGCTCCGACCAAATTTTTAACTGGTCAACGGCTGCAGCCCGGAAGGTATCGCCCGCACCAATCACCACTTTTTGGCCAGCCTTGGTAAAAGCATAGGCCAATTTGCCAATCGTGGTGGTCTTCCCCACCCCGTTCACGCCAACCACCAGCAGCACATAAGGCTTCTTGCCGGGAGGCGTGGCAAAATCGTGGGTATCGGAAGTATTATT
The DNA here is from genome assembly GCA_020848965.1 of Saprospiraceae bacterium. GTDB lineage: Bacteria > Bacteroidota > Bacteroidia > Chitinophagales > Saprospiraceae > UBA6168. The sequence continues at coordinate 7,113 of JADLHE010000467.1, read as the reverse complement.
CTCTTCCAGCAATTGGACAATTTCATCCCGCATGATTCTGTCCAACTCACTGGTATTCAGGTACTTGTCCCGTTTTACCCGCTCCTCAATTCGACCAATGATTTTCACGGTGGTCTCCAAGCCGACGTCGGAAGTGATCAACACGTTTTCCAGATCGTCGAGCACCTCAACATCAACGGTTGATTTGCCTGCGACTGCCTTGGTGAGCTTATCGAAGAAGCCGGATTTGGTTTTTTCAAGCCCTTGGTCTTGGTCTTGCTCTTTTTCCTTGGTGAAGAATTTTTTGAAGAAACTCATATAGGTATGAGGTGTGAGGAATGAGGTATTTGCGGCCCTGCAACCACAGGATTAAAAACGACAAAGGCTTTTCTTAAAACAGGTTTAAGAAAAGCCTTCGAGATTTTTCAGCAAAAAAAGGTTGAATGGTGATTACTTCTTCTCGAAGAACTCCTTCACCTTGTCTTTGTGAACCATCAATTCTTTGTAAGTATATTTCCCCGTTTTAGGGTCTTTTACGCTCTTTACGACCTTGACAAAGTCACGTCCGGAGCCTACGTTGGCGGCACGTTGGGCAACTTTTGCGTTCTTCGATACTTTTGCCATGACTTACGAAATTGAAATTGAATGTTATGATTTCTTAAAACCCAAGAACAATACCAAATACAAAAAGATTACTTAATCTCCCTGTGAATGGTGATTTTCTTCATAAATGGGTTGTATTTCTTCAGCTCGAGGCGGTCAGGCGTGTTCTTACGGTTTTTCTCCGTAATGTAACGAGAGATGCCCGGAATATCCGTCTTCCGCTGTTCGGTGCACTCAAGTGTGATTTGAATGCGGTTTCCTTTGCTTTTCTTAGCCATTTTGCTTTAGTTATACTGTTTTAAAAACAGATTAAATCATTGATTAGCAGCCGGGAGTGTTGAGGCGAACATCTTGTGCAAAACCCCTTGCCTGCTGCTTCTTGAGATAAACAGAGATACCATGCTTGCTGATAGAGCGGAGGGCTGTGTTGGAAACTTTCAATACAATCCACTCTCCAGTTTCAGGTATGAAGAAGCGCTTCTTGAATAGGTTCGGCAAAAAACGGCGACGTGTCTTGCGGTTTGAGTGCGACACACTGTTGCCTGATACCGGGCGCTTTCCTGTTAGTTGACAAACTCTTGACATAATTTCTCAGTTTCGAGTTCTGAGTTTCGAGTTTCGAGTTGTTAAACCCAAAACCCAAAACTCAAAACTTATCAGTTGTGACTCCGAGAGGACTCGAACCTCTAACCTTCTGATCCGTAGTCAGATGCTCTATCCAATTGAGCCACGGAGCCATTTTGAACGAAGCACGAACAACTTTTCATTGCGAAGAAGTTCATTCCTTGTGCTCGTTTTTTCAGATTTTCAAAGCACCGGAAAACCATTTTTCCGTAAGCGGCTGCAAAAATAGGGCTTTCGCAGACAAAGAAAAATTTTTTACAGAAAAATCTTTTAGAATGTTTCAAGTCGGCCTCAAATCTTCACAAACTTCCTAGAAATCTTCCTGCTCAGGTCGTAGATATTGATGATGTAGGTCCCAGCCGTCCAATCGCTCACATCAATCGTAAATGATTGAGGTTCAAATGGTTTTGCTTGTTGCACTTCCAAAAAACGCACTTCTTGGCCCAACATATTGAATACCCGAAACTTGATTTCAGAAAAATCTCGAATCGAAAACTCAACTTTCAATAAATCGCCTACTGGATTGGGAGAAAGCCGAACGAAGTCCCTTCCATCAATATAGGTCTCGTCATAGCTGCCTTCCTCCCGCTCATTTGGCCTGGCAATGCAATAGCTGTGCAAGTGTTTCATGGCAGCGGGCGCATTCAATATACCGCCCGTCGCTGTGATGTCCCTAAAATTGGGCAGTTTTTCTACTCCATTTAGAATCGCATCACGCATGAGCCTGGCCGCAGCTGCGGGGTCTTTGTCCACCAATGCTTCAATTTCGGGGCAAGGCATACCATAGAGCAAAGCCACCAAGCCCGTTACGTGCGGGCAGGAAGCTGATGTGCCCTCAAAGCCAGTTAAATAGCCGCCGCCTATCCTTGGGGCAGGTATCAGGAACCCCGGAGCCGCCAGGTCAATGGATTTTTTCCCAAAGCCCGCATCGTGCAACTTGTCGGTATTGTCCACATTGGTGACCGCTATCAAATACTCGCTGGCGCAGGTAGTGGGCATGTCCCCTACCTCATCCACGTTCCATTTATCGTTGGCAGTGGCAGAGATGGTAAGCACCCCAGCCGCTCCTAGTGGGTCGAACATGGCGGCCCAAGTTGGGTATTGCTCACAAAAAGCAGTATCAACCCCGAACGAGCAATTGACGGCCACCACAAAAGCGCCGTCACTGCCTTGCGAAGCATTGTAACGCTCCCGCATTTCCAGCACATAATCCAATGCTTGTATGATTTGGCTTATTTTTTCGATAAAATGCAAGGGCATAATCTTCACGTTCCAGTTGACGCCACTAATGCCTTCTACATTGTTGCCTTGTGCCCCAATTATCCCGGCCACGGCAGTGCCATGCACACTTGACAGCGGCCAAATGGGGCTGTTTTGATTGAAGTTCCAGCCATAAGCGTCATCCACATAGCCATTGCCATCGTTGTCTATTCCATCAAATGTTTCGTTCGGGTTTCTCCAATAGCTGTCTTGTAGGTCGGGGTGAAACAGGTCAAAGCCATTGTCCAAGACGGCCACCACGATTTCACGTCCATTTGGTGTGCGGCTTCCTTGTGAATAAGACCAAACCTCCGGCAGTCCAATCCTTTCCAGGTTCCATTGGCTGGGGAAAAGGGAGTCGTTCGGAATGGTATCGCCCCTCATGCTTACTTCGCCGTCCCATTCTGCGGAGAGCACATCGGGCATATTGCGGAGCGAAGCCAAATCAAATCCTTTGGCTGCTTCGCAATCCAGTTCCAAAAGGTGAAAATTAAAGCGCTTGGACAGTTCTTTTTTATGAATCAGCTTGGCAGTTGATTTCACTCCAAACTGGCGAACCAGGTTCATTGGCATTACACCTTTACGCAGGTGAACGATAATGCCTTGATTTTGGCAAGGAGCCTGCGCAATGGAGAAAATTGGCAAAGCTGCCAGCAGGATAAAGAGAAGATGCGTTTTCATTGCGTATCAGAATTTCATGAATTTCACAGAGATTTTTTCTGAAAGGTCGAACATATTCAGCACATAAACACCTGTCGCCCAATCACTTACATCAATTTTTAGCTTTTGGGGAGCGAATGGTTCGGGCTGTATGTCTTGTTCGAAAATCATGGTTTGACCCAGCATATTGAACACCCGTATTTTCACTGGACGAAAATCGGCGTTACTGTATTCAATATTGATAAAGTCGGTGGTAGGGCTGGGCGATACTTTGATAAAGCCCTTTTTGCCCAAGTACTCCTCTTTGAAATCGCCTTCCGTCACCTCCGTTGCGGTAGCGATGCAATATGCATGAAGGTATTTCATGGATTCAAAAACATCGAGCCTGCCGCCCGAAGCGGTTTCGTCGGATAGGCTTGGTATCTTCTCCACGTTTTCCAAAATGGCCTTGCGCATCATAAGTGCCGTCTCGCCCGGGGCTATCAGTGCCAGCGAATCCAGTTTGGAGCAAGGTAAGCTGTAGAGCAAAGCGATGGCCCCTGACACGTGCGGGCAAGCCGAGGAAGTACCACTGAAATCATTGCGGTAGCTCTCCCCCAAATTCGTAGTGGAAGTGCCTTGCCCCGGTGCGCCCAAGTCAATGTTCACAATTCCAAAACCTGCACCCTTTACCCGATTGTCTGCCATATCGGTGTTGGTGACAGCAATCATGTAATCACTCTCGCAACTGGTTGGAATATCGCCAACCTCATCAATATTCCAGTCTTGGTTGGCTGTGGCAGCTACATTTAATACGCCCTCTTGGCCAAGCGGGTCGTACATGCTGCCCCATTCTGGATATTCAGAACACATGAGGCCATCAATGCCAAAGGAGCCATTTGTCACTACAATGAAAGCGCCGTCGGCGCCATTGCTTTCGTTGAAACGGCGGCGCATTTCGAGCACATAATCGAATGCGGAAATCACTTCGTCCACGTACTCAATGGCCAAGGGCATGATTTTGATGTTCCAATTCAGGCCAGCCGTGCCGATGCCGTTATTGCCTTTGGCACCGATGATGCCGTTGACGGAAGTGCCGTGCCGTTCTACCGAAAACATGGGGGAGTTCTGGCGGAAATTCCAGCCCCGCACGTCGTCAACATAGCCGTTGTTGTCATTGTCTTCGCCGTCGTTCGGCACTTCGAATTCGTTCACCCAATAATTATCGAAAAGGTCGGGGTGCAATAGGTCGAAGCCTTTGTCGAGCACGGCCACCACGATTTCATGGCCGTGAAAACTGGTTCCGCCCGTGCTGTACTCCCACACCTTTGGGGCACCGATGCGCTCCATATCCCATTGGTCGGTGAACAATTCATCGTTGGGGATGCTGTCACGGAATTGGACCGGGGCATTGAAAGAAGCGGAAACGACTTCTGGCTGCGATTTTAAGGTATTTAGGAAAGAGTCTTTTTCGTTGGAATCGCCGTTGACGTAAAGCAGATGGATATTCTGGCGAGCCGACAACTGCTTGGTTTTTTTGACTGTAAACTGTGCTTCAGCCTTGTTGTTGAATTTGGTTTTGAATAGCTCAATATCATTGCCAGATTTGAGCCTTGTAATCACTTCAAAGCCTCTAAGTTTCAGCAGCCTTTTATTAATCTCTTCAATTGAAACATCGGGGCCACACTTTGATTTCAATGGTTTTTTAACCGCTGTTGGCCCAGAATGCAGATAGGATACACTATCAGATAACAGTTGAGACTGCGCAAACCCAGTCGTTGCAGTAAGTAAGAGTCCAACAAAAATGGTTACAATTTGCTTCATAAGTTTAGTGATTTAGCGTGGCAATGATTTCGTTGCGCAAATTAGGCAAATCTGATACAGCCAGCAATGAATGACCGATTTTCATAGCCCCAATTCACCAGCATGCCATTTTACGTCGGCTGTTGGACAATGTTGTTTCCCCTCAAAAAATTAAAATGCGATTGACGGTGGACTATTTTTCAGCGGCGGCGAGTTTCGCAAGGCTATCATCGGTGAGGCGGAAGACCGTCCACTCCTCCATCGGTGCCGCTCCAAGGCTATTGTAGAATTCGATGGAAGGCGTGTTCCAATCCAGCACCGACCACTCCAAGCGGGCGCAGTTGCGCTCCACGCAAAGGCGAGCCAGTGCTTGCAGCAGCATTTTGCCATAGCCTTTCCCCCGGAACGCTGGGCGCACGAACAGGTCTTCCAAATAAATGCCCGGCCTACCCCGAAAAGTGGAAAAATTATGGAAGAACAGCGCAAAACCCACTGGTTTTTCGCCTTCATGGCAAAGAATCACCTCGGCGCCGGGCCGCTGCCCGAAGAGCGTTTCCCGGAGCATTTCTTCCGTTGCCACCACTTGGTCGAGCATGCGCTCGTATTCCGCCAATTCTTTGATAAATGCCAGAATAAGCGGTACGTCCTCGGTGGTAGCTGGCCGCAGATTGGCATGTGTGTTGTCCATCATAAATGAAATTGATTTGATAAAACCTAGGCTTCCCGCTCTTTCCAGCCTGCCCCAAACTCCTCCACGAGCAGATTGTCGTAGTAGTCGGATTTTTCAAAAAGGTTCTTGAAAAGCTTCATGCCCGTGTCCAAAGTGAGGTAGCGGTCGAATATCACCAATGAAAGCACAATTTCCTTCCCACGAACGCTGAAACTGAGAGCCTCCAGCTCAAAATTCTGCCGCAGCAGGAACTCATAGACGGGCTTGATATTCGTTTCTGGCAGGTTGCACAAAATGGCATCGCCAGCAATGAGGCCATTTGGCTCATAGTAACTGATATTGATACTGGCACTGCCATTGCGCACTTCCCAAACGTTCGGGCCACGGCGGGCGAGCCGGACATCGTGCCCACATTTGCCCAAAATCGCTTCAATTGTTCGGGCAATTCCGGCAGGCTCGTACAGCTCAGCTTCCGTTGGCAATTCGATGGGCGCTCCGCAATTGTAGCAATAACCATCCTCCACAGTATCTTCAAAAACGGCGGTGCCGCATTGCCCGCAGCGGGTTCCGGGCTTGCAACCGCCCTGCTGCCAAAGGTTCAAGCTTTCTGTCAAAAAACGGACGGGCAGTGAGTAGCCCATGCTTTCCCCTTCGCTAATAATAAAGGTATTGACCCCCACGACCTCGCCCTCATCGTTCACCAAGGGGCCGCCGCTGTTGCCGGGGTTCAGCGCTGCATCGTGCTGGATATAGGGCAGGTCGGCTTGCAGGGTTTCCCGCCCTGACACGATGCCTTGGGTCGCCGAATACTTCAGGCCGAATGGATGCCCGATGGCCACAATTACATCGCCCACGGCTGCATCCCGTTCATTGCCCAAAACGGCCAAAGGCGCATCTGGGCAAAGGGGCACGGCCAAGAAAGCGAGGTCATGCTTTGGGTCGGTGAACACCACTTGCGCCAATTGCCTCGGCAATAAAGCGCCTTCAATCACCACCTCCCTGTTGTCTTGGATTACATGGAAATTAGTGACCACCACATTTGCGTCCCGCAATAAAAAGCCCGTGCCCGTGCTATAGGGCGTGGCTATTTGGATAACGATTTTGCGGTATTGTTCGATGATATTCTTCATACATGCAATGCCAGAGGCTCGGCAAATGTAAAGGGCAGTGGCCATTTTTTTAGGACAAAAACAAATTGGCCATTTTCTCAATCGTGCAATTGTCAACCACCAATCCAAAAAAGTCAAGCATTTGACATTGAAATGAAAAGACCTGCGCTTTATTTGCTGAAAAAATAAGCTATGAATTTAAAAATCTTGAAAATCACCATTTCGTTGCTGCTTATTTCCCAACTTTCAATGGGACAGGAAGGGTGGGTCAATTTAAACTTAGGCAGTAATTCCAGAATTGACGACCTCTATTTCCTCAATGCCGACACAGGCTGGGTGGCCGGAACCACCGCCATCCGCAAAACCACAAATGGCGGCCAAACTTGGACTACCCAATACAACAGCCCCAGCACCTATTTGCGGAGC
>JADLHE010000466.1 GCA_020848965.1 Saprospiraceae bacterium | reverse complement strand
GGTCGTGGGCGGTAATGTGACTTGGCATAGTGTTGAAATGGGAGTTGGAGAATTGGTTGAATTGGTCGTGGTCTGCCCAATTCAAACAATTTAAATACTTCAACCAATTTCCCTCCCGGAGCGAAGGAAAGCCTTTTTGGAGTTTCTGCAAAGAAAATGGGCGGTAAGAATAATCAGGCAGTTTCGGCTATCAAACCTTTCATATAATCAATCAACAGCCGGACGCCGAAGCCGGTGGCGCTTTTTTGCAAGGCAAACTCCGAATCGGCAACGGCCATGCCGGCAATGTCCATGTGCGCCCAAGCCGGGTGCTTTTCGATGAATTCTTCGAGGAACTTGGCGGCGGTGATGGCCCCGGCGGATGGGTTGCCGCTGAAGTTTTTCAGGTCGGCCACGTCCGATTTCAGCTCTTTTTTATAGTCGTCCCAGAGCGGCAGGCGCCACAGGCGCTCCCCTGTGCGGTCGCAGGAGGCGTAAAGCTTGCCCACCAGTTCGTCGTTGTTGGAAAAAAGCCCGCCAGCGTAGGTGCCAAGGGTGCGTATGCAGGAGCCTGTGAGCGTGGCGAGGTCAACCAGTACGTCGGGCTTGTAGTGCTTTACGGCGTAGGCCAGCCCGTCGGCGAGAATCAAGCGGCCCTCGGCATCGGTGTCAATGACTTCGATGGTCTTGCCGAGATAGGAGCCAATCACGTCGCCCGGCTTGGTGGAAATGGCGTCCACCGAGTTCTCGGTGGCGGGTATCAAGCCGACCACGTGCAGTGGCAGTTTGAGCTTGGCGGCCATTTCGAGGGTGCCCAGCACGGCTGCTGCCCCGCCCATGTCCGACTTCATGAAGTGCATATTGGTGCTCGGCTTGATGGAAAGCCCGCCCGTGTCAAAGGTGACGCCTTTGCCCACGAGGCCAATGGTGCGCAGAGCCTTCCCTTTCGGCTTGTACTCCATCACGATGAAGGTGGGTGGGCGCTCACTTCCCCGGTTCACGGCGATGAGGGCGTGTAGGCCAAGTTCCTGTATCTTTTTTTCATCGAAAACCTCCACCTTATAGCCGTATTGCTTGCCGGAATTGATGGCCCAATCGGCCAATACCTGTGGGGTCTTCTTGTTGGCGGGGGCGTTCACTAGGTCGAAGATTTGGGAATGGGTGTGCGCAAATGCCTCGCCGAGCTGCATCGCTTCAGTGGCACTGGCCTTGTGCGACTTGTCCACCAGTACCTCGCAGCGGAATTCGGTATTGCCCTCCTGTTTCTTGTCGGTCTTGTAAAGGCCGATGTCGTACAGGCCGAGTAAGAGGCCGTTCACGCAGGCTTCCACCCAAGGTGCTGGGTTTTCGGGGGCGTTTTTGAACAAAAAGCTGAGGCCGAGATTGGCGGGCAGGCTGGCCTTGCGCTTAAAGACGAAGGAGCGCAGTGCGTTCAGCACGTCGAGGGTGCGGGGCGCCTCGCCGAGGCCAAGTAGGAAGATGCGTTTGCTTTGATTTTTCTCGGTAAAATAAAGGGTGTGAACCTCTTTTGCGGCAGCTTTGAAATCGTTCTTGATCAGGTCAACTGGGACGCCTGCTTGCTCGGCGACCAATGAAAGGATAGTGTCCAAGTCCGTTTTCTGGGCAATTGGAACAATGAGCGCTTCCGTGGAAGGAGTTGCCTGATGTAGAAGCGAAAAATGCATATTTACTTTTTTTCAGCGGCCATGTGGCTGAATCTTTTGTGGCCGTCCTGTCCGTTACGTTTCAAAAAACAGCTTGTTTCAATTTTGAATAAATGCTTAGTTGTTTTATAAAAAATTGATTATCAGAGTTTTTTGCGATAAATTTTGTGTATGTTCCAATAAGGTGCGCAAAGATAGTTTCTCAAAGGATGTTGTGAAAATTTGTGGAAAATAATGTCTTTTCAGTGTGTTCCACAAAACGGCAAGATTCATTCAAAGATAACCATTTTTTAAAAACGGGCTAAACTTGCTGCCCGAAAATTGGCAACTACCAAGATTTTTGGCTACAAATTCACTTCAAACCAGGTTCATGCAGCACAACTTAGCAATTTTTGCCTCCGGCACCGGCTCCAACGCCAAAAAAATCATTGAATACTTCAAACATAACCCTAATATAAACGTATGTCTAATCGTTTCGAACAAAGCAGATGCACCTGTTTTGGACATGGCCCGCACAAACGGCATCCCAACGCTGGTCATTGACCGTCCGTATTTTTACCATTCTGAAGATATTTTGAATTTTTTTAATCAATTTTCTATCAATTTTGTGGTATTGGCGGGTTTTTTGTGGTTGGTGCCATCGTACCTCGTCAGGGCCTTTGAAGGCCGTATTGTCAACATCCATCCGGCATTATTGCCAAAGTACGGTGGAAAAGGCATGTACGGGATGCGGGTACACGAGGCGGTAAAGGCCGCTGGGGAAACGGAAACGGGCATCACCATCCACTACGTGAACGAGCGTTACGACGAAGGTGACGCCATCTTTCAGGCCAAGTGCGAGGTGAAGCCAACGGACACGCCCGACGAAATAGCCCAAAAAATCCATGCACTGGAGCATCGGCATTTCCCGGCAGTGATAGAAGAATTGCTGGAGCAGAAATGACGCCCTGCGAAGAACAAATCAACCCCAATCAACCTAATCAATTTGATTATCAACCATTTATTGAGTTACTATTTCCAAAACAGCAATCATGAAGAATCCCATCCATTTATCGCTTTTTGCGGCTTTCCTACTGCTGGCGCTCAACGTACAGGCCCAGGACAAGCTTAGCTGGAAGAAACACGTGAAGCTCGCCGATGAGCTGTACGCCAAGGCACAGTACGCCGACGCCGGCGAGCATTATCGGGCTGCATTCAAACAAAAAACGAAGAAGAAAGAGTTTGCCCAGAAGGCTGGCGAGTGCTTCTTCATCATGCGTGACTACCGCAACGCTGCTGACATATGGCAGCATGTGAAGGACGAAAACGCCACCTATCCGCTCATTGGCCTTCGCTACGCCCGTTGCCTCAAGCAAAATGGCGAGCACGAAATGGCCAGCGATGAACTGGTAAAATTCCTCAGCAAATACGAAGGTGCCGACAAGGCTGCGGTCACGCAAATCGTTCAGACTGAAATTAAGGGCTGTGAACTGGCTGCGCAATACACGATGAAGGGCGATGACCCGAATATCCTCATGGAGCACCTCAGTTCCAATATCAATACACAGGAGACGGAGTTTGGCCCCATCCCGTTCAGCGATGAGGCGCTCTATTTTTCCTCCACGATGGCCAAGCGGGCAGAGATTTACCGCTCTATCCGTACCTCCGGCTCCGATTGGGGCAAAGCCACGCCCATTGATAATTTCCCGGCCATTGACGGCGACCACTTCTGCAACGGCACACTTACGCCCGATGCTTCCCGGTTTTATTTCACCATCTGCAAATCGGAGGAAAAATGGGGCGGACTGACCACCCATTGCGAAATCTTCGTGACCCGCCGGGTGGGCAAGACTTGGACTTCACCAGAGCGCCTGCCAGATTATATCAATGAGCAGAACGTCTCCACGACCCAGCCAAACGTGATACAGGATGGCAATACCGAAATCCTTTACTTCGCCTCTAACCGCAACGGCGGCATGGGCGGCATGGACATTTGGTACACTACCCGTGAAATCAGCAGCACGGCCAACGATTTCACCTTGCCCATCAATGCTGGTTCAAAAATCAATACCAAGGGCGACGACATCACGCCATTTTATGACAAAATTGACGGTGCGCTCTATTTTGCCTCCAACGGCTTGGTTTCCATCGGTGGTTTCGATGTTTACAAATCAAAAGGAGCCAAATCGTTCTGGCAAACTGCCGAAAACGTGGGCACCCCCATCAACTCACCGGCTGATGATTTCTCTTTTGTACGGACGCCGTCCGGCAAAGGCGGTTTCGTGGTCTCCAACCGCAGCTACGGCAACGAAAAGGTCAACACTACCGACGAGGACATCTTCGGTTTTATGTATGAAACGCCCACGGTGCAGTACACAGCCAGTGGTGAGGTCTTCAGCAAGGCTTCCCGTGATGTGGTGGACAATGCAGAAGTAGCGCTATATGAAATTGACGACAAAGGCCAGCGCCGCTTTGTGAAGAAAATTGTTTCGCCAAATGGCCATTATGAGTTCATGGTGGAGCCTTCCCGTCGCTACAGCCTTGAGGCCAGCAAAGACGGCTTCTTCAAGGCCAATTACGATTTCGACAGCAACGATTACAACGAATACACAGAGTTCGGTGCACCGCTCTATTTGGAACCTTATGGCGTAGGCAGTGGCGAGGATGAAAATGATGCGCCAAAAGAGGATATGACCAAGGTAGCGGTTGTTGAGAAAACAACTGCTCCGAAAAAGGAAATGCCCAAGCCCGATGCCCCAAAGAAGGAGGCAACGAAGCCAACTGCTCCGGCAAAAAAAGAGGAAGTTGTAACCGTGCCAAAAACGAAGCCGACGCCTCCTCCATCCAAGCCAGTGAAGCCAGCGGCTAATGCCCCTATGTCTTCGGGCACTTACTATAAAATCCAAATCATTGCCTTGGCAAAGGTGGATATGAAGCACTCCCGTTTCAGCACCGTGAAGAACATGCGCCGCATTGACAATGAGTTTTTTACCGACAAAAAGCTGTACAGGGTCATGCTGGCCGATTACAAGACAATCGAAGAAGCTGAGGCCGACCTTCCAAGCGTCCGTGGCATGAAGGACTTTGGCGATGCCTTCATCGTTGAATACAAGGACGGCGTTCGTGTAGGGGCCATTAAGAACTGATTAACCTTGTTTTTTCTGCCATAAAAAAGGCGACCTCCGATGTGGAGGCCGCCTTTTTTGTTTTATCAAACTGCTCAATTGCGGAGCTATCCAGCATCCAGCCAACTACAGGTCAAGCAGCAAGGTAGTTGGGTCTTCGAGCAGTTTCTTCACTCTTACGAGGAAGGTCACGCTCGTGCTGCCGTCAATGATGCGGTGGTCGTAGCTGAGGGCCAGGTACATCATCGGGCGGATGACCACTTGGCCGTCAATGGCCACTGGGCGCTGCTGGATGGCGTGCATGCCGAGGATGGCGCTCTGCGGCTCGTTGATGATGGGCGTGCTCACCAATGACCCGAAAACGCCACCGTTGGTGATGGTGAAGGTGCCGCCGCTCATGTCTTCGAGGGTCAGTTCGCCGTTGCGGGCCTTGTCGGCCAGCGCCTTGATTTTCCCTTCAATCTGCGCAAAGTTCAACGACTCGACATTGTGTACCGGCGGTACTACCAAGCCGTTCGGCGTGCTGATGGCGATGGAGATGTCCACGTAATTGTGGTAAATGATGTCCTCGCCGTCAATCATGGCGTTCACGTCGGGCATTTCCATGAGCACCTTGGCGCAAGCCTTGGCGAAGAGCGACATGAAGCCGAGCTTGATGCCGTACTTCTTCACGAAAGCATCTTGGTATTTTTCCCGGAGGGCCATCACCTCGGTCAGGTCCACCTCGTTGAAGGTGGTGAGCATGGCCGTGTTGTTCTTGGCGCTCACGAGGCGCTTCGCAATGGTGCGGCGCATCCGGCTCATCTTCTTGCGGTCTTCGGAGCGCTCGCCAGTGGGTGTCGTGCTTGCGGGGGCAACCGTAGGCTTTGGTGGTGCTGGCGCAACGGGTGCAGCAGGGGCAGGTGCGGTGGCTGCTTTTTGCGCATCTTCCTTGGTGATGCGGCCATCACGGCCCGTGCCCTGTACGGCGCTGGCAGGTATTTCGTTTTCCTTTAAAATCTTTGCAGCGGCGGGGGATGGGTGGCCCTCGGCGTAAGTGGTTTTGGACTCGGCTGTGGCTGCGGCAGGTGTAGCTGCGGCAGGTTTCGCCTCGGCTGGTGGTGCTGCCGGAGCAGGTGCGGTGCCATTTTGCGAAGCAGCCGTATCAATCTTTGCCACGAGTGCCCCAATGGCGAGGTCATCGCCTTCGGCGGCAACGTAAATCAGCTTGCCAGCAGCCTCGGCTGGGAACTCCAGCGTGGCTTTGTCCGACTCGAACTCGCAGATAGGGTCGTCAAGGTTCACGAAGTCGCCATTGCCTTTCAGCCATTTGGAGAGTGTCACCTCGGTTATGGATTCCCCGATGACAGGGACTTTCATTTCAACAATTGCCATGTATTGATTTTTTTTGTGGGGCAAATATCAATACTCTTGGGCGTTTTAGCCACAAGATTTGGCAATGCAGAAAAAATAAGTTTGCCTTCGGATGCCGCTTTATGCGAATACCACGTGCAACCTGTCCGCTGTTTCACGAACAGGGTATTTGCCCGGCTCGAATCTAAAGCCAGCAATACCGAGCCGTTGCGCCATATCCGCCGACAGTTCGTAGGCATCGGTGATGGTGAACCAGCCGCCGCCAAAATGCCGCTCCAGTGTGGCAGGAGCCATTTTTTCCTTAGGCAACACCAGTTCCACCCCTGTTTCCTCCCATCGCCGGATGTAGCCCTGTGCCCTGCCCGGGCAACACGAGGGCATCAGGTTGGAGGCAGCCCTGTTGTGGAAATTGATTCGACAAATGCCCAAAAAACGGCAGTCTTGGTACCTAGGGTTGCCGAAGTCAATTTCGGCGGGCACTTCGACCTCCGCCATTCGTACAAATTGGTGAGGGTCGTTTTTTACAAAATCAGTCAGATGTCCCATAAAGCAGGTCTTTCAGTTTAGAACCGGTAAGCTCTGCGATGTTGTACGCTTCCCGGAACTTTTCGATGGAAAATTTGATGTCCTGTTTGAGGGTAGCGTATTGTTCTGGCAATTGGCCAGCACAGGCGGCCTCATTGGGGTAGTTCGAGGCGATTACCTCGAATTTTTGGTAGTATTTTTCGCCCTGCGCCACGAAGTTGTTGTACTTCTCCAAAAAATCCAGCAAGCGGTCAATGGAGAACTCCAGGTTGGCGATGCCCTTCATCAATGAGCGGTTGGCCACGGGGTCGTCCTTGCTTTTGAGCGCAGCGGCTTCAAGGTCAATGATGTACTTGTCGAGCATATCATAGAGGGTCTCCCAGTCGTCCTCCTTGCGACAGGCATCGAGTTCCACCTTGTATCCCACCATTTTGGTGTATTCCTTGAACAAGCTTGAACAGTCGGCTTTCAGGTTGGAGTTGCCCTCTTTCAGGAACTCAGTTTCGTAGTAAATCAGGTTCAGGTCGGCGTACATGCGCACCGTGAAGTCAAGGATGCAAGCAATTTTGTCCAAGTCCTTCTCCTTTTTTTTTGGTTCTCCTTCGCCAATGAAGGAGGCCACCAGAGAGAAGGTAGCAGAGATGAGCGGGTTGCCGACGAGGAACTGAGGCACTTTCACATCGTTCTCCTTTTTCAGGCGGCCTTCGAGCACGTCCTTGGTCTGTTGGAACTCCGGGTAGGCATTTGGGTTGGAGAGCTGCGCAATGTTGTGAAAGGTTTTTAGGGAAGTGAAATGGTGGTCGAGGCCCAGCGTTTTCTCGTACATGATTTTGATAAGCTCCAACCCCTTTCGGTAGCGGGCCTTAGCCATGCTGAGCTGGTACATTTCTTCCAATAGGGCCAGTTCGTCACGGAGGTCGAGCTTGCGGTTGAGTGCCCAGAGGAATTCCGTGGGGGCCGTCACCATGTTGAAAGCGTCAAGTTGGCGATTGACACCAGCTAGTTCTGCTTCTAGGGCGGCAGCTTTGACTTCCCATTCCTTTTCGATGGCGTGCAAGTCCGATCTTGTTTGGTTTAGGAGTGATGCCACGGCAAGGCTGTCCAAGCCGTTGTTGCTTTTGACTGAGGTCGCCAAGAGGCAGAGACAGTAAATGAGCGATAAGGTTGCCGTTTTCATAGCCGGATGTTTTGCAGGGCACAATGGCGAAAACCCCACAAGGCACCGTTAGCCAGCACCTTGCGGGTTCGCCACCACGCACTATGTTGCTTTATGAATTTGCATAAAGTAGTATTTGTAGCTTAAAAAACAATGCGATAGCTGCCGTCTTGCTGCTTCTTAACGGGATGAACACCAAGCGGCACGGTATAAGATTGGCCATTTTTGCCCAAGCTTGCCAGCACTGAATCGGAGAGCGGCACACTTGCTTCGAGGTAAAAAGTGCCGCCATCCAGTTCGTTGTAGAGGCTTGTGCTGAACACTTGCCGGATTTCCATCACGAAATGCCCTTGTCCATCGAACCAAGCTTTGGCCACCCCGTGCGAACTTGGGGCTACTTGTTCCCCTACTGCCATAGGCTGCGTGGCGAGGCATTGCCTGCCAGAGCCATTGCAGTCCAAGCCGTAGCCAGTGTGGAACTGGATGGTGATGGTGTCGGCTATTGGCAATGGGGGGGAGTGGGCTTTGGCGGTGAAGGCCGTGGCGATTAGGAGGCAAAGTGATATCAGGGGGAATTGGGCGGTTTTCATAGCTTATTTTTAATGAATTACTGTTGATATTTTTGCCAAAAATAAGGCTTTTAAAAAATTTGTTTTTATTTTTTAATATTTAGACTAATATTGTTTGGGGTAATGCTTTTTTTTCCAATCTTTAATATACCATCAGAATCAAGAATTGAAACCAAGCTTGTGTGGTTATCTCCAGTGAACCCATTTATAATGTCCAATGAAACAATTTTTTCATTTTTGTTGGAATATATAGGTAAGGTTATTTCGGATTCAACCTCAAAAGTATTGATATTCAGAATTTTTGTTGTAAAAGTATTCGCCTCTTCGTCTTCAAAGATGATTATCAAATCATCTTTTCTGGCAAACATTTTATAAATCCTTTTTGTGAAAAGACTGTTTACAAATTCAAAATATTCAACACCAATATTGCCTGATTCTTGTGCTACAAATTTATTAAAAGCTTTTATACAAGAATCCAAGCCGCTTTCGGTTAAAGGTTTGAAAACTTGGTATGACTTTATCTTGTTGAAATTGGATTTTGATTTAGTATATTCCGTAATTATTCCCATTTTGGCATCTGCCAAAAATATTGATTCCTCATTTTCGGTAACTATTGGGAAACTAAGGAAATAACCTGTTTTTAGTTCGTTATGCAATGGACTTAACTCACCTATTAAGGATTTGAAATTACCAGACTTGTCATATAGTACCCCCAATGGGGTTTCTTGATAAAACGATTCCTTGAATGGGCTATCCAAGGAGTCTTGTGGAGTTAGTGTGCTTGTACCCTTTACGGGCCACCCCTTTAATACTGGCATAAAGTAGGCATCTTCCAAGTTTTGAATTCTTTTGTGCAAATAAGAGTATTCTGAATAGTCACTTGGTAGTTTTTTAAGTTGCACAATTGACTTTATCTGATTCTCAAAATCTTTCCGAAGAATAACAGGCTCATTACTATAAGATAATTCAAAACTTGTTGTATCAAAGTCCGTCCTAGGTAGTGACGCAATAATACTGACGTTCTGATTAGAGTCTATTGCTATAGTTTTCAGATAAAGGCATTTTAGAAGTGGTTTAAGCAAACTGAAAAAATCGTCGCTTATAGATTTTGAACGGAATGTTTCAAACTCAGCACTTGTTGGGATTATAGCTGTTATTGGCCTACCCTTTATGTCATATACGAAAACATCTCCCAAGATGTCATCAACAAAACATATATTGTCTTTGTTGATAAGGCAGTCAGATATGCCAGAGTATTGAATATCCTTGTTTTCAACCAATGTATAGACAGAGTCAAAAAAAGCTGAAGCATGTGTATCAGTGACATGGTTCAGCTTCAAATTATGGTCATAGCTGGATTGCTTGGCATAGGAGCGTTTCGGTTCTATTTGCTTAAAAAAAGATGAAACATATTTCTCACTACAATCCATTCCAAGAAATGATGCAGCATTTAACAGTTCTCCATTTTTAGCATCTATCAACATGGCGAAAGGCGTTTTCAACACATCACCTGTATATTTGAACATTTTTTGAAAACTGGAATCTAAGTCCATAATTGTTTTGTCAAACAAAAACCCTTGACGTTCAATGTATTTAGCCACAACGCGATCTTTTGTATGTGAGGCGATGCCAACAGTCTTGATATTGGAGAAACCTGCTGCGCTTTTGTGGGTCAAGAAATAACTAAAGAGCCCTTCACATCTTGGACAGCTACCAGGATAAAAATATATAACAAGAATGATAGAGTCAGATTTTTCCAACCTTTTTTCAAAAAAAGTACGCAATTCAGATTGGGATTGTTCGACTTGCATAATACTGTACATGCCGTCTTGAGCATTTCCTGTTGAATGAAAAAAAGGAAGCAAAAAAAACAGGAGTAGTGTGATTTTTTTCATGTGAATTTATTTAAAAGATGTTTAGTTGTATTTTTTATTATAACCTTTCCAAAGGCTAAATGATGTTTTTATGGGGTGTGTAAATGACTAATATTAAGAAGAGATTTATGGATTTACTTCAAGGTTCCGCTTTTGGCTG
>JADLHE010000465.1 GCA_020848965.1 Saprospiraceae bacterium | reverse complement strand
GATTCAATTTTCCAGCAATTTTTCAAATCTCCATACCCCGTAAGAATGTCCTCCTTAGCCTTTACTTCGTAACTGTAATTGCCAGCGGTATTGTCCCAATCGCCCCAGCCGTTTTGAATGCTCAACTGGCCATCCCAGGTTTTTCCGGTTTCCAAGGGAAGCTTGACCATTGGATAAGGAGCGACTTCTGTAAAATTGAACTGATTGGCCCTGAATGGGTGCATCCATATTTGTTGAACGTTTTCAATTATTCCTGTTTTTTCCTCCTTTGCCCAAATGGGTTGGTTCAAAGTTTTGTTGAGAATAAAAGGCTTGCATTTTTCAACGCAGTCTTTTTCGTACTCGTATTGAACGACCAATTCGTCCTGCATCTCCGGTTGGAACTCCCATCTTTTTCCGGTGGCCATCATTTTGACCCTGGTTTTACTAATTTCTGCGCCTTGGGCGTCATTGAAAGTGGCTGAATAATAATAAGCCCTACAAGGTTTGAAAACGGTTCTTTTCTTTTCAATTTGCTCAACAATAGTGTCTTTGTAGGCTTTACCATCCTTGACCAAATCAACAATTATACTGTCAAAACTTGGTGTAAGCGTATTGGTGCAGCTAATTTTAGTGAATTCGGAGTCACTGTTTGTCACACAGCCATAGACCAGTGAGGCAATGAAAATGAGTATAGCGTATTTCATAAATAGAGGTTTGTGTTTGAACTTATGCCAATTTTATTTCTCCAATAAAACCGGGCATTCCTCCAAACTGATGTTGAATTTCCCTGTCTTGCAGAGCTTGATGAGCTTCACCTTTTTCACCCCCTCGTCTTCGCCAATGCGGATGTTGAAGCTGCAATCCTTGCCCTCAAAACTATATTCGGCAACGAAATAGCTGTTGCCTGTGGCCTCGTCCTCGTCGCTCTCGCTGCCAAGCACGAAGCCGGGGTTGATGTCGGCCTTGCCACGGATTTGGTCAACGGTTTGGCGGTTTTTGCGCAGCTCAAAATTGAAATCAAGCGTCGTGTAATTGGCCATGGAAACATCCAGCGAATACAGGTAGCCTTGCTTGCTGGCCACGAAGTTTGTCCATTTGCCTTTCTTGATTGGCATCGGGAAAACGACGGTGTCCGTTTGCTCCAAAATGATGAAGCTGTCGGCCAATTCGATGTTTTGGGCAATGCCAGTGTAGGTCAAATTTTTCAAAAAATCGGCGGAATAGTCGAGGTCGTTGGCCAGTTTGATTTTGGCGGGTTTTGCGTTGCCCGGTAGGGTGTCATTGGCTTGTTCTGCTTGCGCAATGGCTTCCTCGCCCATCAGCGCAGTATCCGCCAAGAGTGAGTCGAGAGTGGGGGTGCTGTGCTGCTCTGGGGTGATGCCGCTGCCACCACAGGCGGCGAGTAGCAGTAGGCCCATTGCGGAGCAACAAAAGTAAATTTTCGGAGCAAAAAAGCGCATAATCAATTGATTGTCTTTGTTTTATACCCTTTCCAACCGTAAAGCCCAATTACCACAAAGCACATCATCGGCAAGAAAAGCGCAGACTGATAGCTGCCCGTTTTATCCGCCAAAAGGCCAAAGAGCGGCGGCAAAATGGCCCCACCCACAATAGCCATGATGATAAGCGAGGAGCCGAGTTTCACCTGCTCGCCAAGTCCTTTGGTACCCAGTGCAAAAATAGTAGGGAACATGATGGACATGAAGAAACTGGCCGATAGCAATGCCACCACTGCCGTCAATCCCGAAGTGCTGGCAGCCGTGAGAAACAGCAAAAACGCCACCACCGAGAACGCTGTCAGCAGCCGCTGCGGCTGTATGAACGACATGAGCCAAGTGCCGAAGAAGCGCCCAATCATGAACAGCAGGAAGCTAAACGTAAGGTGGAAACCCGCCCAGCGCTGCGGCGTCAGTTCGTCGGCGCTGCCCGCCATCCACTCGAAAAAGGGCTTGAGCGCCTCCACTAAAAAGAAGTGCCCATCGGGTGAAAGCTGGATTTTGAAATCAATAAAATAGCCCCAGAGGCAGGACTGCGCCCCCACGTACGCAAATTGTGCAGCGATGGCCAAAACAAGGTGGCGGTTGCTGAAAATGCCGTCCCAGCCTCGTTTGCCGGAGGTGCTGGGCTGCGTGGGTTCGGGCATTTTGGTCAGCCAGAAAAGCAAGGCAACGAAGAGTACGACCCCAGCCAATGCGAGGTATGGCCCCTGCACCGTCTGCGCTTCGGCGATGCGGATGGCCTCGGCTTGGTCAACGGGCATGGCGGCGAGGTCGGCGGCGTTGTGCTTGTTGTCGGTGAAAATGAGCAGGCTGCCCAGCAGCGGCCCGAAGATGATGCTCAAGCCGTTGAACGACTGCGAGAAATTGAGGCGCTGTGCCGCTCCTTCCGGCTCGCCGAGTATGGAGACGTAGGGATTGGCTGCTGTTTCCAAAAATGCCAAACCGCTGGCGATGGTGAACAGGGCGAAGAGGAAAAAACCGTAAACCCGTACCTCGGCGGCAGGGTAGAAGAGGATTGCGCCTAATCCATATAATAATAGGCCGAAGATGATGCCTTTTTTGAAGCCAAAACGGTTCATGAAAAGCCCCGCCGGAATGGCGAAAACGAAGTAGCCGAAGTAAAACGCCGAGTCAACGAGGCCCGCTTGCCATCGCTTGAGGTCGAGTGCGAGTTGGAAGTGGCTGATGAGGACGCCATTCAGTGAATTGGCAATGCCCCAAAGGAAAAATAGGCTCGTGACGAGTGCGAAGGGTAGGAGGTACTTGTTTTTGCCTGACATGGTTAGCTTTCGTTTTGTGAAGCGCCAAATGTAGGGAATGGTTTTTATGTTGTGAGGATTTGAAGTTGTGAGTATTCGAGGATTTGAGGAGGACAAAAAAAAGGGGGCAGCTTGTGCTGCCTCCCCGAAACCATTTTACCAAAAAACTTACTTTGAAATTATGAGATTTTGGGACAGTCTGGCCGTCTTCCATCTTTAATGCTTATGTATTGAAAATCAAATAGTTATGCTACTACTGTATCGTTGCTGAAGGTCAAATTGAGCTGCAAAGCTCGACCGCAACATCAGGTTGTAGCTATGATTTTGAGTTATTTCCGAAATATGTGTGAGTAAGGGCTATCGCCTAAAGACCAAATCAAAAACGAAGTGTGAAAAAGAACAGAATTGTTCTTGTGACCAGTATAATGCGGAGAAGGAGGATGATGCCGGGGGGCGAGTAGAACGGCACAAATTTAAGTGCGATTTGCGCTTTATGAAACAGCAGTGTTTAGATATTTTTTATAAATTCATACAGTTTATTGATTTTCAATGTTTTGTGAACATATTTTTATAAAGCAATTATTAAAATGCAGTTGCTGTCAAAGCCAATTTTGCCTTGACAGCAACTGCATAAGTTCATTTGAAAGCTTCTGGATTGCGCACCCAAACATCCCGTTGCGGAAAGGGGATTTCCACGCCGTTGTCCCGGAAGAGTCGTTCAATATTGAACCTGATATCGCTCTTCACTTGTTCAATCCCAAAGAATTCACTACTGAAAAACAACAG
>JADLHE010000464.1 GCA_020848965.1 Saprospiraceae bacterium | reverse complement strand
ATTGCTGGTCGAAGATGTAGTTAACACTCAAAAAAATACGACCATTGATGAAATCCATTTGTTGAACAACGACAATGGCGGAGCGTATTTCGAGGTAGTAAATGCCATTGGCTATCCTTACCCTTACACAAAAGAGGGTGGCATTTTGACGCAGTTACCACAGTTGGGTAAAGGTGTTTACAGCTACACCCCAGCACCAGGGTTCCAAGGCATTGATAAATTTGAATACAGGGCCAAAGCGCCAAACGGAAGCTTCGACACGGTATGGTGTCATATCATCGTTGATGATTTGAACCCCGTTTTGCCTGTTTATCAAATCACCTCCCCTAAGAACACCCCTTTGGTATTGGGAGACCATTTGCCATTGGATGGCTATTCCTATGAATCCATCAGTACGCCAGACAAAGGCATGGTGGATTTCTACCCGGGACAGCAAACCTATACCAGCCAGCATGGGCAGACTTTTTCCGGCAAAAACATGTTGGTCTATGACCCAGACCCCAATGCCTTGGGGTATGATGAATTTGAATTTGAATATTGTGCCGATGGAATTCCCGGTGGCTGCCAATTGGTAAAAGTAGAATTGACCTTGGTGGACATTGCCAACCCGCAAGCACCAACGCTCTGCGCTGGCCGTGAATGCGTTTGGGCCGGCGATACGAACAGGGATGGGGCGGTCAACGTTTTGGACGTGCTTCCTTTAGGCCTTTGCATGGGCGATATAGGTATTGAGCGGGAAAATGGCTCTAATATATGGTATGGACAAACTGCCAATAACTGGAACAGCTTCATGGCCGATGGACTAGGCTACGATGTCAAATATCTTGATGCAGATGGTAATGGTATTGTCAGTGCAGCTGATACCGCCGCTGTAGGGCTTAACTACGGCAATTATCATAATTTGACACCCGGCCCAATCGAAGCCTTCGAACCGCTTCCATTCTATATCGAGGAGCCAAATTTCCCGGAGAACCCAGAAATTGGCGATGTATTTTACGCACCAATCGGACTCGGGACACAGAATATACCAGCGGTGAACGCATACGGTTTGGCCTTCGAACTGCTCTACGATCCTGCTATTTTCGAAGTGAATATCCTTTTCACGGACAATTCATGGATGGACTATAATTCACCAACCCTTTCCATGACACGCAAGCCTGTGGCTGGCAAGATAGATGCGGCCTATACCCGTACCAGTGGATTGGCTGCCAGTGGTTTTGGGAATATTGGAGTTGCGGAATTTATTGTAATTGATGATGTTGAAGGCAATCGCCCAAGCAAGCTCTCCACCCAAGTAAAACTCAATGGTCTCGGCATCATGAATGGTGTAGGTCAGGTGTCTGGCCTGCAAGGCAATGGCTTTGAGGTAGCTCTGGGAGGTAGCGAGCCTAGTGTTAAGCCAGTAACGGAGCAGCAGTTGGTGGTGTTCCCCAACCCAGCCACAGAGGCTGTTACACTGCACCTAAATGGCCAAGGCCATGAAATGGAGCGGGTGTTGGTTTACAGCATGACTGGCAGCTTGGTTTACGACTCTGGCAGCATGACCGCCAAGCGCATGATGGTGGATGTTTCCAATTTCGCACCGGGCATGTACACCATGCGTGTAGTGGCCAATGGCGCAGTTTTGAACAAGAAATTTGAAGTAATTCGTTGATAGTGTTGAAACTTACTAATCCTGAAGGGATTAGTAAGTTTCTTTCCCAAAAAACAGAAGAGTATTCATATTCGTGGAATTTTATCATTGCTAGTGAGTCGCACCGAACAAGTGCGACTTTTTTTTTGCCCATAGCTAAAGAGGTTAGCTTAAAATTCAAGAATCGCCCCTTCTGTCCTGCCTTACAAGCCTAACCTTGTCATCGCCCTGACCAAAGAAAATCGTCGCTTCAAAACATCCTTGAGTTACGGGGCGTTAGTATTTGTAAATTTTCTTTGAAATAAAGGGTGGGAAAGAAAGAACTGGGCTAAAATGGAAGCCAGAAGACTTGAAAAATCAGAAAGGCGACATTTTTTTCTTCGATTTTTCAATTTTTCCGGTGAAGAAAAATAAAATTTTTTTCACAAAATCTAATGAACAAAATTGAATCAAAAGATGTATTTGCTTGATAAGCAATGACTTGTGAAAATGTAGTTCTTTTATTTTAGTGTTATTTTAATATTACAACCATCATTTTTTGTCTTTGGTACAGGGAAATCACTCCTGCATATTTGTATCGTGAAAGATGATTAGCGGCAGTAAGGACAGCATTTCTCGCCCAAAGCGGTGGGAACCACAAACTTGAATATGTTCATGGGATTATAATTTGTTAATAGCAGGCCGCATTTTTGAGCGGTCTGCTGTTTTTTCACTCCGACACAGGTCGGGATGAGCGGCTGGAAAGACGGAATAGAAGCGATGGAAAGATTCCGGCCAAATTGAAAGATTATGTTCATGGGATTATAATTTGTTAATAGTGGGTCGTCCCATTCTGTTTCGGGGCGGCTCTCTATTTTTTGAATCCCTTTCGAATAACTTCCCTTCGGGGATGGCAAATAAAAAAGGCTGACTTCTTACAAGTCAGCCCTCGTTTTAGGACATGTTCATGGGACTATAATTTGCAAATAGCAAGTGTTCTGTGAAAAAGTTGATAACCAACTTCATGCCGCTAAGGTAAGGGCGTTTGGGTGACACCACCAAGCCTTTAGCTTTTATTTTTAGAAAAAAGATTATTTGTTTTGGATATGTTCATGGGATAATAATGTTAAAGTCGTCCATTCGGACGACTTTTTTTTTGCCCTTCAGCGAACTTTTTGCCCATCTAAACGGTTTATCTGCCAGAATCCCCAATATTCCCGAAGCCTTACTTGGTTTTTAGTTGGTTTTGTTTGTTAGCAAAGGGCGTGGTGAAAACCATGCCCTGTTTTTTTGTGCATGGCCCTCCTTTTCCTTGGAATGAAGTTTAATTGATTCCAAACCAGCTTATCTTAGCAGTTATGAAAGCACTTGTTTTAGAAGAAAAGAATCAGCTTCCCCGCTACACGGAAAGGGAGGTGCCTGCATTGGCACAGGATGGCGTCTGGGTTGAAATCAAAGCCGCAAGCCTCAACCATCGGGACGTTTGGATAATGAAAGGACAATATGCAGGACTGAAATACCCTGTCATCCCAGGGTCGGACGGGGCAGGGTTCTTTGAGGGCAAGGAAGTCATCCTTCAACCAGGGAGTGGATGGGGGAGTGATAAAAAATTCCAAGCCAATTCTTACCAAATTCTTGGGCTCCCCAGCGATGGAACCTTTTCCGAACGAGTACAGGTTCAGCGCAGCCAAATTTTTCCCAAACCGCCCCATTTGAGCATGGAGGAAGCTGCCGCATTGCCGCTTGCAGGGCTTACAGCCTATCGGGTGCTTTTTTCACGATGCAATGCTCAAGCAAAAGAAAAACTACTTGTGACGGGTGCCGGTGGGGGGGTCGCTTTGTTCTGTATCCAATTTGCCTTGAAGGCTGGCTTGGAGGTTTATGTCACTTCTGGCGAAGATTCGAAAATTGATAAAGTTAAAGCCATGGGCGTTCAGGGCGGCGCTAATTATAAGTCTGGTGACTGGGTTGGCGAGCTAAAGCGCCAATCTGGTGGGTTCGATTTGATAATTGATGGAGCTGGCGGGCCTGATTTTGCGAATCTGATAAAACTAGCCAATCCAGGCGCAAGGATTGGCATCTACGGCGGAACCAATGGGGCAGTGCCTAATTTCAGCCTGCAACCCGTGTTTTGGAAACAGCTTTCAATACTAGGCTCCACGATGGGGAGCGAACAGGATTTCGCCGACATGTTAGCCTTTGTGAATGCGCATCAGATTGTGCCAGTACTCGATTCAGTTTTCGATTTGGCTGATGGTGCAAAGGCATTTGAGAGAATGGAGCACGGGCAGCAATTCGGGAAAATAGTGCTCAAGATGCCATAAAAAAAGCCGCTGCGGTATTCCACAACGGCTTTCTTAGTTTTTTCAACAAGAAGTAAATTACTTCTTGCCAGCAGTTGCTGGAGCGGCAGCGCTAGTAGCGGCAGTGAACTCAGCGAACATTTGTTGAGCTTTTGTAGCAGCAGCTTTTACTTCGTCGAATTTCGTTTTCCAACCACCAAGCTTTGAAGTAGCATCAGTAGCAGCGGCAGTCAAATCAGCGATTTTGGTAGTTACGTCGCCTTCGATTTTGCCAGCTGTGAGGCCTTCAGTAAGGGCTTTCATTTCGTTGCTCTTCTCAGTCCAAGAAGATACGAAGCCGTCAACTTCAGAAGCGATGCCAGCGATGCCAGTTGTGCTGCTTTGAGCGGCAGCTTGGATTTCAGCATACTTGGTTTTGGCAGCTTCGTCCCATTTTGCCATAGCTTCAGGAGCTACGGTCATTGAAGTAGCGGCATTTGCCCAGTTGGACTGCTCAGTTTTAACAGAAGTGGCGAATTCGGTTACTTGAGAAGTGGTGCTGTCCCAAGTTTTTGCAAGTTCCTCGATTTGTGGCTTGAACTTAGCAACGCTGTTGCAAGCGGCAAAAAGAAGTGCGATGGATGCGAAAGCTAATACCTTTTTCATGGTAAATCTTTTTAGTTAAGTGATGAGATAAATCTAGTTGCAAAAATTGCGGCGCAAAATTAACAACTCTTACAACTTTTGGTGTAACAAGTTGAAATTTTATTTTGTTCAGTTCGTGTTTGTTTGATTGCTCAAAAATTATCCTTGGTTTTGTGCGCTGTTTTGGGAATTCTCGCTACTTTCGTCTTAGCACCCTGCTGAATTAAGCGTACTGAGAAAACTACACAACATTTCATTTAACAATCCATTCAATTTCATTGGCAATAAGTGCGTGAGGCTTAATCTCAGCTATTGGGTAATGCCCAACGCTGGGGCGTCCAAATTGCCCGGAATTGATTTCGTAGGATGCAGGGTGCTTTTTAAATGTTTTTCCCAGATACGGTTTGAAAGGAAAGTTTATAACTTTGCCGTCCAATCAGCAAAATGGAACTTAAATCCTTGATTTGATTGTTCCACAGCATGATTTGGCTCCGTAGTACAATGGATAGTATGTAGGTTTCCGGAACCTAAGATACAGGTTCGATCCCTGTCGGGGCTACTAAAAAGGCCGCAATCGCTTGAGATTCAAGCAATTGTGGCTTTTTCTTTTTACAGTTGTCAGCGCTGAACGAGCAGTATTTTCGTTTCAACACCGCCCTGCTTTTTCATTTTTAGGTAGTAAACACCGGAAGGGTACTCACTCAAATCCAACATAAAATCACGTTGATGAATGTCAGTCCGAACGTTTAGCAGCCTCCCTGTTGCATCGGTAACCTTCCAATCAAGGATTTCGGTTTGGTCTAACTGGAAGTAAAATGCGCCTTTGGAAGGGTTTGGATAAACAGTGATGCTGGCCACATCTTCGACACGTTCCTTAATGTCAAAGCCTTCGAAATTAATCGCTAGGTCTCGACCACCCAGGTTCACGACTTTGCCGTTGCTGAGTAGCCCTTTAATTTTTGTAAAATGAATAGTGGTTTTGCTACCCGGCAAAATGTCTTTGGGCTTCAACTGCACGATAGCAAACAATTTTTCTCCGTCAAGCGGGCATAGCCCCTCTGCATTGACTGCGGAAAAATTGATAGTGCTAGGTAACGATGTGCCAACTGGCCAAGCATTCGTCAAGTAGTGCAGGCAACTGTTCCAAAGCGACTGTTGCGTAGCAGAATTGCTGAAAAAAGCAGTGTCTATCTCTAAGGTCAAGGCAATGCCGACCAAGCTATCAGTTAGCGCCTTTCGAACTAAAACATTGAAAGCCCCAGCTTCGGGGGTGACAATATTATTTTCAATGTCAGAAGAAGTGTTCATGTACAAATCCTCGCCGGGGGTGTAGTCGTGCTGTTCCACAAAACCTTCCTTGAATTTTCCGAAGTGAAGCTCAATCAAAGCTGCATCAGCAGCTTCAATTTTCCCATTCCCGTCGGAGTCCACATGCTTTAGGTCTGTGCCATTGGTCAATTGCTGCGACCAATTGCCTGCCCGCTGGGGCGACCAAGTAAGGTCTCCGGTTCGGTATGTGCCTTCGGCTCCGATAGCAGCACCAATGGCCAGTAGGTCGAAATGGTCAACAATGCCATCGTTGTTGGCATCGCCGGGCCAGACGCAGTCAGCGTCACAAGTTGGTTGCGAACAAGTGCCTTCAGCAAAGCCCGATTCGTACCATCGCTTGATTTTAGGTACATCATTGTACACCAATCCGACCTGCTGAATATTATTCAATTGTGGTGCAAAATGCGTGGAATAGGCAATGTCGAGCCTTTTTGCTTCCCCGTTCTTGAACAAATCAAACTCCACCAAACCTAATTGACGGACATCGAAGTTATCTGGCAAACCTGCTGTCAATTGCGACCATCCATTTGGGGTGTTTGGGTCATCTGGAAAGGCAAAATGGGTGGTTGGGTTGGTGGCAGATAAGTCATACCCACTGCCACCGAAACTCAATGGCGTGCCATCTCGCCATTTGTTCGATAATAAATGATAGACCTCTAAAGCAGTGCCAGGGTCTGTCTGGCCAGCTGTTGGGGAGTTATACCCCGAATTATAAAATACATTGAATCCAGTCAATGAGTCGTTCAACAGGGTCACAGATTGCACAGGCGGATGATTGCCATAGCCATTTAACCCATCGCAATTGGCGGGGTCAAAGGGGGTAGCATTGTACCCGAAATAAGAATTCAAAGCAGGGGCACATCCAGCGTAGTCATTGCTGTGGCAACCAATATCGAGGTCAGACCAAACGCCTACCTTCACATCTTGGTAGTCACGGCCTGATCGATTGATTATTTTCTGTGAAACAAACATTGTATTGTTGGCCAATGGGTTCTCCAGGCAACGGAAAGCCCAGGCAGTCATCTGAATTTCGAAGCCAAGTGGTAACCCTCCGCTTTCGGTATGTTCCCCGGCGGCATCATTGTAAACCACCCAGACCATCTGCTCTGGGATGACACCGGGTTGCACATGCTCAGGCAATGGGTAATCACCATCGAAGGCATTGTAGGTGCCATCTTGGTTTTGGTCGAAAAACGGGGCTGCACCTTGCGGGGTATTGGGTAAATCAAAACCATGAATCGTTTTGAAATGCGGGTTCCCGTTGCCTGGCCAGCCAACCACTGATAATATGGGCCTGTCAAGCACTTTATTGTCCTCATAATCAGCAAGATGCAGTTCCACTTCGTAGCGGTTAATGCTCCAAACCTTGTTAAAATTCCAAGCATCGGAACTGCGGTAAGGGTTACTGGTTTTAGGGTCAAGCGGCCCAGGGAAATAATCGTGGGATGAATAGGCGGCTCCAAAGGTTTGCTGGGCCACCCGCAGCGAATCACCATCTTTCACCCCCAACCAAAGTGATGCAGTGAGAATAGTGCTAGGTGATTGCATATTCTCGAATGGCACGATGTAATTATTCTCGCTGCTGCCATCCCAAAACATGGAGCCGTTGGCTGCGAATTGGGTCCGGATATCGTTCGCATGAAAAACGGTGGAGTTGGGCTGTGGAAAAGCGATTTGCGCAAATAAGAAGTTGGGCAGTAATCCCGCCGATAAGAAGAGTAGTGCGATTTTTTTCATAGCTGAATTTTTAAAGAAATTAAAGATGAAGCATAAAATTATGTAGAAATGCTAAAGATTGGAATGTTTAGTAGGCTTTTATTTAGAAGTTGAGCCAATAAAAATGTGCGGGACTTATTTACATTCAGTTTTGAATGTGAAATGGCCTGAGAAATAGGTGAAAACTGTGAATGATGAATGATACCAAACAATACGCATTGATTACTGGCGCCAGTCAGGGGCTAGGCAAGGCATTTGCTTTTGATCTGGCGAGCCGCCGGATTAACCTGCTTTTGGTGGCCCTTCCCGGTGAGGGCTTGCCAGCATTTGCGGAGCAATTGAAGCAGCATGATGTGGAAGTTCATCATTTTGAAACGGACCTTTCTTTGAGAGAGAACCTTTACGCTTTGGCCGATGACCTAAATCGGCGCTTTCAGGTTTTTATGCTCGTCAACAACGCAGGAAAGGGCGGAACCACCCGATTTGAGATGGCTCCGTTGGAGTACCTGAATGGAATAATCGAGCTGAATATTTTGGCTACCGTTCAACTGACACGGCTGTTGTTGCCCAATTTAAAGCGGCAGGGAAAAGCATTTATTCTCAATGTAAGCAGCATGGCCGCATTTTCACCGATAGCCTATAAATCCGTTTACCCTGCAAGCAAAGCATTTATAAGGCATTTTTCGTTGGGGCTTCGGGAGGAGTTAAGGGCGTTCAACATCGTTGTAAGCGTAGTATATCCCGGCCCTATGAAAACGAATGCGGATGTCACACAGCGTATTGAAAGCCAGGGATTTAAAGGGAGAATTGGCTTGTTTTCCCCCGCAGCGATAGCGAAGTTGGGCATCGAGGGATTACTTGCAGGAAGGGCCAATATTGTTCCCGGTTTGGCCAATCAACTGAATCGTTGGCTCATGGGGACATTGCCCGAAGCTTGGGTGATTCGCATGGTTTCAAAGGCGGTCAAAAAGGAGTTGCGGAACCGAAACTAGCTCACCCTATGGCAAAAAAAACTCCCACCAGCAATTGCCGATGGGAGCTTTGTACACTTTATCGCTCTATGAGCTTTCGCTCAAAGCACGTATTACATTTTCACGAATTGCAGGTGCCTGCGCTCTTTTCCATCCATCACTTGCAACAAGTAGGTGCCTTGCTGAAGGTGGTTCAAATCAAGCACTACCTGTTGAACGCCAGTACCATTGGATGCTACTTTTTGCTGTTGAACAGCCCTGCCAAGCATATCAGTTACGATGATGGTAGCTGTATTTTCAGCCTGAGTGAATTCAACATTCAACGAACCAGTGGTTGGGTTCGGGTAGGCAATCAAGTCTTGGGCCAAAGGCTTGGCCACTAGGCTAGTCTCGCTTTCGTCGTTGCGGTCTTCAACAGGGTCGTTTGTAAAGTTCAAGCAACCTGTGATGACCACGTCATCAATATAAACATTGTCTGTGTCGTCGCTGGCATCGCAACGCAAGCGGAAACGCATGTTCGAGGTGAATGGGCCAGTCAGCGTATGCGTACCGGTACCACGAACGTTGTTGGTGAAGTTGGTGCCAGCCACCCATGATTTTACTGTGCTGTAAGTGGAACCACCATTGGTGGAAACTTGCAGCCAGAAGTCCTCGCCGTTTGCAAAGTTTACAGTGATATAGCTGAAGGTAACCGTGACTTGATTGTACAAGGTCAAGTTTTGGTTCGTCGTTGACATGAGCGAAGTGGTCGTGTTGTCACGAAGCTGAATGCTGAACACACCTGAGTTCGCATACGTGGAACTGTTGATACGGGCACAGTCCGTTCCACCGTCTGTCCAAATACCCCAGCCAGCCTCGAAGTTTTGGCTGTTGATGGTCTGCAAATTGCAACCGCCACCCACCAATGTCACACTTCCAGTAGCCGTGCAGCCACCAGTGCTTGTTACGGTGCAAGTGTATGTGCCGGCAGCGAGGCCTGTTATTGTCTGGGTTGTGCCACCGTTGCTCCATGCATAAGTATAAGGCGCAGTGCCTCCGGTAGGGTTGGAGGTTGCATTCCCGTTATTGCCACCGGATGGGTTCGTGCCGGTTACGTTTGCCAATAGCACTGCTGGCTGCGTAATGTTTACCCCACCAGAAGTGGTTGCGCTGCCCGAAGTCACGGTGCAAGCATAGGTGCCAGCAACAAGGCCCGTGATGGTCGGGGTGGTTGCACCATTGCTCCAAGCATAAGTATAGCTGCCTGTGCCGCCCGATGCAGTAGCTGTGGCAGTACCGTTGTTGCCGCCATTGCAAGAAACGTTTGTACCTGTAACTATCACGTTGACAGGTGCGCTGCCTGGGGTGTAGCAAACGTTAAGGCTCCAGCTATTGAGCGAGCCGCCATCCTGATTGGCAACGTCCTGAACGGTCAAGGTCCAAGTACCAGAAACGCTTTGCCCAACAAAGGCAGAAAGTGCCTGAAGTGGTTGGTAGGTACCGTTGTTTGTTGGCGGGCAAGGCAATGATGAATAGGGGCTGCCAGCATCATCAAAATTGGTCAGCACGTTGTCTTCGCTTGCGCAAATTTGGCTGAAGAGTGTTACGGTAGTGCCAGCAGGGCTGGTCAGCTTCACAATCAGGTCGTTAATCCAAGAATGTGTGATGCCGAGGTTCAGCAGATTCACATCCGTTACAGTACCTGTTGCACTGATATTGACAACAGATGTAACTATTGGAGTACCACTTGCTGAAATTGTCTTTGGCACATCTGTACTGGCTTGCGTCAAACAAGTATTGTTTGAAGTAGTAAAGCTCCAAGTTGCCGAATAGGCACCATTTCCACACTGGTTAATACCACGTACATGCCAGTAATAAGTCGTGTTGGATGCCAATGGAGTGGTCGGTGTGTAGCTGTTGCCACCAATATTGGCAGCATTGATAACGATGTTGGCAAATCCAGCATCGGTAGCCACTTGAATCTCATAGGTATT
>JADLHE010000463.1 GCA_020848965.1 Saprospiraceae bacterium | reverse complement strand
CGAAAATCACGGGGCAGGTGCTGATGGATGGCGAGGACATTTACAAGATAAAATCCTCGAAGATTGACCACCTGCGCCGCACGGTGGGCATGGTGTTCCAAAAGCCGAACCCATTCCCGAAGAGCATTTTCGAGAACGTGGCCTATGGGCTGCGGGTGAACGGCATCACGGACAGCAGTTTCATCGAAAACCAAGTGGAAAAAACGCTACGCCAAGCGGCACTGTGGGAGGAGGTGAAGGACAAGCTAAAGAAATCGGCCTTTGAGCTTTCCGGCGGGCAGCAGCAGCGGCTTTGCATCGCAAGGGCCTTGGCCATCGAGCCGACGGTGATTTTGATGGACGAACCCGCCTCGGCGCTTGACCCCATCTCGACGGGCAAAATCGAGGACCTGATTTTTGAACTGAAGGACCAGTTTACCATCATCATCGTCACGCACAATATGCAGCAGGCGGGCCGGGTGAGCGATTACACGGGCTTTTTCTACCTTGGCAACTTGATTGAATTTGACAAGACGAAAAAGATTTTCACCAATCCTGCGAAACAAGAAACCGAAAATTATATCACAGGCCGTTTTGGGTAACTTTTGAAATGATGAATGATAAATGATGAATGATGAATGGGGGGATGAGTGTGCTAAAATCACTAAATTACCGCCTGAATTTGCCTATCAAAGCTGCGTAAATTCATTCTGCCAAAGGCAGACAAGCATTCATCATTTATCATTCATCATTAAAAAAAGCGACTATGAGCAAAACTACTACGACCAGAAGGGACGACCCGTTAGGTCAAAAATCATTTCAGTTGGCGGTAAGGATGGTAAAATTGAGCAGGTATTTGGTGGAAGAGAAAAAGGAATTTATCATCAGCAAGCAAATTATCAGAAGTGGAACAAACCCCGGCGCAATGGTGCGGGAAGCCGCAAATGCTGAATCGGGACAAGATTTTATTCATAAATTGGGCATCGCCCAAAAAGAAGTTGGAGAAACGCAGTTTTGGCTCGAATTGCTGTGCGAAACGAATTTTATCAATGAAGCCGAATATGAGTCACTTCACAACGACAGTAAAGAGGTGATGTACTTATTGCGAAGCTCCATTTTGACCAAAAAGAAAAAACTCGGCCTAATCGCCATCAGTATAACCGCCATCGCCATTTCCGCAGCAAGTTTGATTTTCACCTGAAGCCCCATTCATCATTCATCATTTATCATTCATCATTCCAAAAGATGACGCATTTAGATTCCGAACTCAACATCCTCAAGTCCGACATCCTCCAAATGTGGCGGCTCGTCGTCAACCAACTCGAAAAGGGCAAGGAGGCGCTGACCAATTTCGACCGTGACCTCGCAGAGGAGGTGGTCGAGAACGAAAAACGGGTGAACTCCTACGAGTTGAAGATAGACAAGGACTGCGAGAATATTTTCGCCTTGTTCCAACCCGTAGCCACGGACTTGCGCCTCGTGTTGGCTTCGCTAAAAATCAGCAACAACCTGGAGCGGGTGGGTGACATCGCCGCCAGCGTTGCCGACTTCGTGCTGGATGCAGAGGAGGATTTCAATAAGGACATTTTGGAACAAACCAAAATCCTTGAAATGTACGGCATCGCCAACGAGATGATGGCCGATACGCTGGAGGCTTTCGACAGCGAGGACACTCGGCTGGCACGCACGATGTTCAAGCGGGACAAAATGTTGGACAAAATTGACGAGGAGGCCCTCGACCTTGTACACAACTGCATAAAGACCTACCCGGAACAGGCCCGAAACACTTTGCTCGTGATGTCCATGATCCGCAAATTGGAGCGGGTGGGCGATATGTCGAAGAATATTGCGGAGGAAATCATTTTCTACTTTGAGGCAAAGGTTTTGAAGCACAAGAAGAAAAAGCAGAAGGAAGGAGACGAGTAGGGATGAGGGATGAGGAATCAGGGATGAATGATTTACCATTTCAGATTTCCAATTTTGGCCTGTCGTCGCTTTTGAATATTAGTGCATGGTTTTTCCTTTAGCTTTGAGGCAAAATCAAAGCTGACTATGCGTCGTTTCCTATTTTTATTTATTGTCCTCGCATTTGGCGTTTCGCCTGTGTTTTCCCAAAAGGTTTTAACGCTGGAAGAGGCTACGGCTGCCGTGCTTTCAAAGAATTACGGCATCCTGTTGGCCAAGAACGACTCGGTGGCCAATGCCCTCGACGTGAACTACGTGGACTGGGCGATGGCGCCCCGTGTGAACGCCACTTTGGGTGCGGTGCGCAACAACAACGACCAGCGGCAGGAGTTCTCGGACGGCACGGTGCGGGAACGGGACAACGTAAAGTCCACCAACCTGACCGGCTCGGTGGGGCTGAACTGGCTACTTTTTGATGGAAAAAGGATGTTCATCGCCAAGGAACGCACCCTCGAAATTGCCCGCACGGGCGAACTGGTGGTGAAGGCCCAAGTGGTGAACACGGTGGCCGAGGTGCGCAACGTCTATTTCAATATCGTGCGGCAGAAGCAGCAACTGAAGGCCATCGAAGAGCAGATGTCGGTGAGCGAGGAACGGGTGAAAGTGGCGGACCGCAAGCTCTCCACGGGCCTAGGCAGCAAGCCGGAACTGCTGCAAGCAAAAGTGGACTTGAACGCACAGAAGGCTCGCCAGCTACAGCAGCAAACCGCCATTGCGCAGCAAAAAGAACTGCTCGACCAATTGGCGGGCGGGCAGCTCGGCACCGATTTCGATGTGGTGGAGGGCATCCAGTTTGACAACAACCTGAACATCAATGAGATAACGCAGAACATCGCCAGCACAAACCCTTCCCTTTTGCTGGCGCAACGCAATATCGGCATTGCGCAGCTGACCTTGCGGGAGCACGAGGCGAGCCGCTACCCTACCCTTTCGTTCAGTTCGGCCTACAACCTCGGCCTTACTGATAATAAAACAGTGGTGAACCCCTTCCAACCGCTCACGAGCGGTTCCAAAGGCTTCAACTACGGTCTGACGGCCAATATCCCCATCCTGAATTTCCGGCAGGAGCGCCGCAATATGGAGGCGACCAAAATCAGCATCGAGGGGCTGCAACTCTCACTGAAAGACCAGCAAACGGCCATCGGCACGGGGCTGCGGAATGCTTTTCGGGCTTTTGAGTACCAATTGCAAGCCTTGAAATTGGAAGAAGAAAACATCGAATTGGCGAAGGAGAACGTGGTCATCGCTCTGGAGCGGTTCAAACAAGGGGTGAGCACTTACCTTGAATTGCGGGAAGCACAGAAGAGCCTCGAAGATGCCTACGACCGCCTCATTGCGGCACGCTACAATGCGAAAGTGGCGGAGACGGAGGTGCTGCGATTGAAGGGGGATTTGGTACGGTAATCCGAGCCTACCGAATCGTCACAAGCGCACTGCGCAAAAATCAATGGCCACCAAGTTTGACAAACCTACAAACGGCTTGCTCCTCGCCCATCAGAAATGCGATGGAATAAACGCCATCCGTTAGGTTGGAGACATCGAGCGAAGGCTCGCCGGATGTCATTTTGCCCGTCCGCACCACCCTGCCACAGCCATCGGCAATGCGGTATGCAAATCCTTCATTTGCAGCATTCAAGCCCAATACACGCAGCGCACCGGAACTAGGGTTCGGTGCGATGGAAAGCTTAGGCGCCAAGCGCTCTAGGCTTGGCGAATTGATGGAATCAGGGCTTGGGCTGAAGGTGGCGGTGCCGCCCCATTCCAGCGTAAAACCTTGGTTTGTTTGCGAAAAATTAATGACAACCATCGCATAGTTCTCCCCAGCTTGGCATTGCAGGAATTTCAAGAAATTATTGTTGCCGTTGCTACAGCCCGGTTGCTCTTCTAAATCGGTTTCGGTCAGGTTCAAGCCCGTTGGCCCCCAACAAGGTAGATTTTGTTCAAACGGCGCACCCACCGTCTCACCAGCCGCCATGCAGCGTTTCAGCACTTTTTCTTGGCAAAGGATATTATCGTTGAAACGGAACACGGCGAAATCCAAATCGTCGTATTCATGCAGCGGTGTCAGCACAAAAGTCAAGGTGCCGGGCTGCTCGATTTGCCATGAAAACCAAGTTGATGAGAACTCCTGCGCCAGGCAGGTGCCAGTTAAATCATCGGCCACGCCCTCGCCCAAAGTGGAGTCTATCGTGACTGGGTTCATGTACGTCAGCAACATCGGGTTGTCGCAGTCGGTGTGGGGTTGGGCGGTTGCGGCAGCGAAGGATAAACAGGCAAGAATTAGGGAAAAGAGATGGAACGGTTTCATGTTTTAGTAGTAAACTTTTAATCGTTAATAATTGGCAAAGACGGCGTTTTTGGAAAAACCGTTGGGTTGCATCGGACAAAAATAAGAAAGCGGTGACCGCTATTAAAAGTTGTCACCGCTATTAGTGCATCATTTATAAAGATATTTGAAGTTTCACAAGCGGGGTTTGGTGGCATGCGCCCAACGAGCCGCTCTCCCCGCTGTGCAGCCTATTCCAACTTCACCAATTTCTGAACAGCCCGTTGCCCATTTTCAAACTGAACATGAAGGACATACAACCCATTTTGCAAGCCCTGCAAATCAAGGTCACAATGATTCGCAGCCACATCAACTTGTCGGATGTGCTGGCCGTTCACGCTTTGCAACTCAATGTTCTTGATGGCTTCCGACGACCAAATGGCCACGCTGCTATGGGCAGGGTTGGGAGTTATTTGCACCAGTTGGGCATACCGTGCCTCGGATGTTCCCACGAAATCGGTATGCAATTGAAGATTGTCCAGCAGCACAAAATCATCGGAATCGTAATTGGCTGCACTAGTTGGATACCCCCCATACGCTGTGTAAAACAGCATCGTTAGTTCCCCTTTGAAATTCGGGGGCAACTGGTAGCCGTGGTGTACTTTTTCGCCTTCTGTTTGTCCATGGATAACATCGCCGCCGACATCATTGCCTTCCCATTTTACGCGCAGCATACTGCTATACTCATAGCTTTCGGCAACGGCCGAATCACTCCTGAACGATACCATATCGAAGTCGAGATATGGGCCGGAATATGCCGAAAAGTCAACACAGGCCCTGATTCCAGCATTAATTCCAGTACTAAATAACTCGTTGTCGAAATTGTCTTCAAAGTTTGGGCAATGCATGATATTCACATTAAAAAAGGAATTCCCCCATGTGCTGAAATACTGTTCGCCTTGATAGAGCACCAATGGGTTACCGTATAAACTTTTCACTTCCAAATAATCGTCCTGCTGTAATGGCTGGTTAAAATCGTTCAAATAGTCGCTATCAATTGTTTTAAAATAATCAAAATTAACTGGCTGGCTATTGTTGCCAGTGTCAAAATCGTCTGCATATTGTATTCCCATAATTGGGGGAAAGCTCAAATTAGCAGTGCTTATATCAATGCTAAACTGCTGATAGATTCCCCCTAATGGTGTCAGCGCTTGGTCAAGGGTATAATTCTGCGTCCAGAACATATTGCCAACAGCGTCTATCGCATATAATTGCATCACTGTGCCAGCGGGTACCGCCTCGCAGGTTTTATTGTAAATGGAAACAGCCACCTCCAATTCATTGGAAAAACACTTCGGCGTACCTGCAATTGGACTTACGTGAAAACTTATATCATGCGCATCGTATGCTACAATAGACGATTCAAAAAATCCATGATTATTGGATGGGTCATCATTGGCCAAGTCAATAATGGCATAAACAAATACATAACCCGCTTCTGGGTAGTTAAGCCAATCATTGACAACCACCTGAACCACCTCCCCCGGCTCGATGGGCATATTGATAGCAGCTTCGTAGGCTGCCATGCTGCCGTTTCCTGTGTCTGTTAACTGCAAGTTGCCATTCATGGATGGCAGGTAGGTCACCGAGCCTATATTGGCAACCTCAATCGTTACTGGATGGTACTCGTTCAAGCCACAGAACTTGCCAGTGGCATCGTAGGAGTTGATGGTGAGGTCCAAGCCCGGGCTGGCAGTCACTGGTAGCCCGACCGCCTTCCAAGCTTCCTCCACGGCTGTCACTTCCACGGAGCCAGCGCCGTACAACTCCGTTGCCGCTAATACGGAATACTCGTAAAACGCTTGATAGTCAGAACTTTGCGTCAAGTAGGCTTGATTGACCTTGAACACTATCTGCCCAGCCTTGTCCATGCCAATGGCCGGCACGTTGTAGCTTTGCCCTATCTCATTGACGCCTTGCTTTCCATCCACCACCATCGTGAACCAGAGGTTGCCCACAGCGCTGTTGATATGCACGTCAAAGCCATCAACCCATAGCCAACCTTTGTAAAAATCGGGCATGCCCACGCTCGCAGGGTCGTCCATGACTCGCCACGGTTTGGCCTCGGGGCTTAGGCTGAACGAATGCCCCAAGTCCCAACTGAAGTCTTCCGGTGTGGTCTTGTATTCCAGCAATTTCCCGAAAATATCGGCGAGGCTCTCATTGATGGCCCCTGGCTCCCTAATGTAAACGAGCTGGGAAGTATGGTCAACCATGCCGTGCGTGAACTCATGGCCCACCACCTCCAAGGTCGTCAGTGGCCCGTAAAGGCAGTTGCCGTCCCCATAGTTGGTAGCATTGCCGTCCCAGAAGGCATTCACGTCGCCTGCCCTATCGTTGTGTACCTGTAGTATCAACGCCTTGCCGTTGCCATCCAGTCCCGACCAAGCATAGTCGCCCAGCATCATGTCGTAGTACTCCTGTGCGCAATAATGGGCATCGAGCGCCACCTCGTCCATGAGGCTATTTGTCAAGTCCCAATCCGAACTGTTGCTGGTGTAAACGCTGCCTTGTGGGCTGTTCACCGTGATGCCCTGCCCACGGGTCGGGTCGTGAAGCTGGTATAGCGTTGGATTAATTTTATCCGTGATGATGTCTTGGACGCCGTAGTACGTCGTTTTGGCGGTGCTTGGAACGCCCTCGTGCAGCATCAGCGGGAACTGGCATAATACCTTGCCATTGAGCGCATCCACAAAAAAGCGCTGCCTGTCGAGCGGCTCGGAGCTGGAAACGTCCACTTGGTACGCCAATCGAAGCTGTTCGGAAATACCAGGGAAACGGGGGTCTATCCAATAAAGCACAGGTTCTCCTATCGTGCCATAAACCGCTGCGTTCATCTCCTTTTTTGCCAACATGACCGCCGTTGCAGGGCCGACGGTCGGCAGGGGCATCGGCTCGCACATTGGACTATATCGCCCTGTTGCCCTCACCACTGCGCCATCTTTTTCGTGCAAAATATACGTGTTGCCAAAAATTGGGACGCCTGCGTGCAACTGCTGGAATTTGTAATGGCTGTAGCCATTGTCGCCCGGCACTGCGCCAATCAACGACATTTCCGTCTGCTCGCCAAGGTGCATCTTGTCGGACAGCTTGGTGAAATAATCAACATGCCCCCATTTGCCGTCCGTTACCTCGTAATTTTGGAATTGGCGGGTATGATAGACCTTCGAGTAGCGCTTGATTTGCCCTGAACCCAAACTTAGGAAGATGACTTGCAGGAGCAATGTCAAAAAGAGTTTCGTCGTTTTCATAACTGCGGATTTAAGTAGCTTCGAGATGATGGTTTCGAAACTAATTTTTTGCCAAATGTCGTGTTTTTGATACTTGGTGTGTTTGTCAAATCCTGCTTAGTGTTTGCAAGCATACAAATTGGGAGTACTGTTTTTTTGGTGGAAGAAGGTGCTGGGTGGGGGCTGGTCGAGATTTGTAAGCTGTGAAATTGCATGGGCT
>JADLHE010000462.1 GCA_020848965.1 Saprospiraceae bacterium | reverse complement strand
GCGAAAGTAGGAAAGATGGGAAATTAATAAAAGGGCTGCCTCAAATGCAGGCCGTCCAGCTTACCATTCTCTTTTTGCACAGCCTATTTTGCAATAAAACCATAGACTTTGCCCGGCGTGCCGTCCACGCCTTCATTGGCGATGAACAGGTTGCCCTCGGCATCAAAACAGATGCCTTCGGGCTGGGCATGGGTGCTTTTTTTCAGGCGCTCCACATGCTTGATTTTGCCAGCGGCATCAAGCACGAGCAGGGTGTTGCCACGGGCGGAGGTAACGTAGATTTCGCCCGTCATTGGATGAATGGCAATGCCCGATGGGCTGAACTTGATTTCGGTGCGCTCGGCGGTGATGATTCGCTCCATTTTGTCCGCCGCATCAAACTCACCACTGTTTTGGATGAAATCGGTGAGGTCGGGCAAGGTGAGCAGGTAAGCGGGCGTGGTGCCGAAGGTTTTGGTTGCCAAATCGAACGGGTAAATGGCCTTGTTGAGCGGAGTGCCAACACTGTCAACGCCCTTGCCCTTGCAGCCGAGCAGCAGGCGGTTATTGGCGGCGTCGTAAGCAAGCCCTTCCACATCGTTCTCACTGTTCAAGAACGCCTTGTATTTTTCAACCTGCGGATTGGGCTTTTGGTAGTCCTTGATTTGGTACAATGTGCCACTGCTCTTGATGGCCCAAGCATCGTTGCCCACGATTTCCACGCCCTCAAAATCGCCGGAGTCCTTGAATGGAACCTTGGATTTTACAGTGCCCGTTTTCTTGTCCAGCAAGAAGATGACACCCACTTCGTCATTGATGGCCGCCAACAGATTGGGCGCCCCGGTGCTGTCCGTTGCAATGCTCAAGCCAGAAATTTCCTTGATTTCTTCCGGCATTTCAAAAACAATGTCAGGCTCGTTCAGGTGGTAGGGGAACGGCGGGTGCGCCGGGCGGAAGGGGTGCTTCAACCAATTGAAGAGCGAAAACCAACTGGAAAAAAGGCCGAGCAGGACGAGTTGTGGCATGAGGATTTTATTGTTGAATGTTGGATTGTGTTGGATTGTTGCTGCCAACAATCGTCAGAAATCAATTGCAAACTTACGAGTTTGGGGCAGAGGAGGTTGCCAAGTTATTAACGAAGGCCGTGATTATCCGATTGCAACCAATTTTGAGAAGGCAAAAAAAAAGTCGCACCCACCGGGTGCGACTGCCATAAACAAATTATAATCTCATGAAATAAACGAAAATCTTTAAGTGCTTTGGGGAAGCATTCCGTGTGCCTTTTTCTCTCAACCACGAAAAACTTTGGGAAGTTTGCTCTAAGAGGGTGAAAATTGCGGGTCTGCACATTTCATAACAGTTTTTAACAGATGGAAAACAAAATCGGCATCGCCAAAGCGGAAATAACAAGGGTTCAAGGCCGGGAGTCCAGCCCTGCCAGCGATTTTTTGGTGGTGGAAGAGCCGCTGGAAATCCGGCTCGGCTTCGCCAAAAACGGTGCCCGCCACCAAAAAGCCATTTCTGTGACGATGCGCACCCCCGGCCACGATGAGCAACTGGCGATCGGCTTCCTTTTCACGGAAGGCATCATTCACGACATGACGCAGATTAAAGGTTTCAGCCGCCCGCCCGTGCGCTGGAAGGAGGCTAGGGAAAATGTGCTGCTGGTAGAACTCCACGACGAAGTGGCGGTGGACCTCGTGCGGCTGGAGCGAAATTTTTACACCAGCTCGTCCTGCGGCGTTTGCGGCAAGGCGAGTATTGAAGCCGTTCGGGTGCAGGGGCACTGGGAAATAGCAGAACCCACCCCGCTCGTGGGGGCTGATGTTTTGCATACCTTGCCAAGCGCCTTGGCACAGCAGCAATCCATTTTCGACTGTACGGGTGGCCTGCATGGTGCGGCCCTTTTTGATGCCACTGGCCAACTGCTGCTCTCCCGTGAAGACGTGGGCCGACACAATGCCTTGGACAAATTGATTGGTATTGCGCTGCAACAAAACCTGCTGCCATTGGAAGATAAAATCGTGCTGGTCAGCGGTCGGGCAGGCTTCGAGTTGGTGCAGAAATCGGCAATGGCAGGCGTGGCGGTGCTGGCAGCAGTGGGCGCCCCCACGAGCCTTTCGGTGGCACTCGCCGAGGAGGCAGGCATGACGCTGGTAGGCTTTCTGCGAAATGGGCAATTCAATATTTATACCTGCCCAGAACGGGTGCGGTTGCACTGATTCATGGTTTCATGGCTCCAATGATGCATGGCCCATGCCACACAAGAAACCATGCATCATTGGAGCCATGAACCCATGAATCAATGAAACCATGAATCAATCAATATTTTCCCTTATTTTTGCCGTCCTTTTGAAAGAAAC
The DNA here is from genome assembly GCA_020848965.1 of Saprospiraceae bacterium. Classification (GTDB taxonomy): domain Bacteria; phylum Bacteroidota; class Bacteroidia; order Chitinophagales; family Saprospiraceae; genus UBA6168. The sequence goes on along the minus strand of JADLHE010000462.1, from coordinate 4,858 downwards.
CAATATTTCATCACCATTTTAAATCCACCAGTCATGGGAAGAGGAGATAAAAGAACGACCAAGGGCAAAATCTCACGTGGTTCTTACGGCAAGACCCGCAACAAGAAGACAAACCGCCCTCATGCTCCTAAAAAAGAGGAGAAGAAAAACGGTTGATGGCAATAGGTTGGTTGTTGGCAGCCCGCATTGCGGAGCATCCAACAACCAATTGCCATCGCTGAGCAGCATTTCGCATGAAAATCAGAATGTCTGGCAATTCCATCCGCTTGCGCTTGTCGCAATCGGAAGTCACGAAGTTCTTCGAACAAGGAGAGGTGAGTGAAACGGTGCACTTCGGCGCCGATATGGCACTGACCTACACCCTAAAACGGGATGCCGCCACTGAAATCCAAGCCAGTTTCAGGGACAATCAAATCACCGTGCTCGTGCCCAACGACTTGGGCAATTCATGGGCTTCCTCCGAAGAGGAAGTCGGCCTTGAGCAACTGACCCGCTTCGCTCCCAGCGATGGCGGCTCGCTCCGCATCCTTGTCGAAAAGGACTTCAAATGCCTAGCAGAACGGCCGGGCGAAGACGAGAGCGATAATTTTCCAAATCCAACTTTGAGCTGTTAATGGCAGGAAAGCCTCGGCGAAGGTTTTCACCCCCGCCGAGGCTTTAAAATTTACAGGCGCACGACCCTCAGGGCATTGCTCGTTTGTCCATCCGCAACCAAGTGGAGGAAATAAACCCCGCTGCCCAGTTCATGGCCAATTTCCATTTGCCCAACGGGCGCAAGTATGGGCAGCGTTTGCACTAGGTCGCCTAGCATATTCGTGATGATAAGGCTTGCAGCCTCAAAGGGCTTTTCCAATTCATAGTTCAGCGTCATGCGCTCGCTGAATGGATTGGGCGATGCCGTCACTTTGCCGAGGCTCAAAGGCGAATCCCCCACGCCACTTGCCGTGGCAACCACCGTTTGCGTCAGCACCTCCGTGCCGCATTCGTTGGAAATGGTAAGGGTAACTTGATAGGTGCCGGGGGCAGCATACTGGTATTCGGGGTTCGGAACGCTGACCGTGCCAACGCCGTCACCAAAATCCCAGGCATAAGTATCGGCATTAATGGAAGTGTTGGCAAAGCTGACCGCCAAATCCGTGACCGTGAAATCAAAACCGATGGTGGGCGGGCCATAGACCGGAAAAACATTTTGAAACTCCAAGGCATCGGTGCCGCCGGGGCCAGTTACCACCAAGTCCACATCATAAACGCCGGGGCTATTGTAAACAACCACGGGGTTCTGCTCGGTAGAGGTAGGTGGGTTGCCGCCGGGGAAGGTCCATTCCCAACTTGTCACATCGCCCGTTGATTGGTCGAAGAACTCAACAGTGACCGGGGCGCAAACGCCATCGGCCAAGCCAGCGAAATCGGCATTGGGTGCCAGCAATTGGATAATGACATCAAAGGTCGTTGTGCTCGTTCCGCAATCATTCGTGGCCGTCAGTGAAACGGTGTAAGTGCCGTTGCTGGCGTAAGTGTGGACGGGGTTGGCCTCAGTGCTGGTATTGTTGCCATCACCAAAATCCCAAACATAGCTCTGTGCATTGGTGGAGGTATTGCTGAACGTAGCCGTAAAATCATTCAATTGAACGGTAAAACCAGCTTGCGGCGCAACGCCTACATTGATGGCCGAGGCCATTACCATTTCACTGGTGCCAGCGGTATTGGTGACCGTCAGCGTCACATCAAAACTGCCCGCCTCATTGTAAACCACTACTGGGTGCTGCTCTGTGGAGCTGGACGGCGTGCCGCCGGGGAACGACCACTGCCAAGCCGTTGGCTCGCCGCCAGATTGGTCGGTGAACTGCACCTGCAATGGAGCGCATTCGCCTGTATAATCAAGGGTAAAGGCAGCTATTGGCGCATTGGGAGAAATGACCACTGTACCCGTGTAAGAAGCCGTGCCGCAAGCATTTGTGGCAGTTAAAACTACCTCATAATTGCCCGCACTAAAAAAGGTATAAATTGGATTTAATTCAGTGCTGGTTCCGCCTGCGCCGTCATTAAACTCCCATGTATAATTCAATGCATTATTGGAATTGTTGACAAAAGCAACCGTTGTTCCATTAACCGTATAGTTAAAATCCCCGGATGGCACCCCATTTATCGAAATTAAATCCATTTGGCTGGATTCGCTATTGCCCCAAGTGTTTTCAACATGGAGTGTAGCGCCATAAGTGCCAGCATTAGCATAGGTTACAACCGGGTTTTGCTCGGTGGAGCTGGCAGGCGTGCCACCGGGGAAAGTCCATTGCCATCCCGTGACCGACCCCGCAGATGCATCAGTATATGCCACCGTTAAAGGCGCACAGCCCGATGTTATGTCCACATTAAATGCGGCAGTAGGTGCATTATTGGAAATGGTAATTAATTCGGAAACAGTAGAGGTGCCGCAGGCATTATTCACTGTTAAACTCACATTATACATGCCCGAAGCGGCATAAATATGCGATGGATTTAATTCGGCGCTGCTTTGCCCGTCGCCAAAATCCCAAACATGGGTAATGTCATTGCCCGTAGCACTATTTGTGAACTGCACGGCTAGGCCGTTTGCCGCTGAGCTAAACCCTGCTGTTGGGCCTTCGTCAAGGGTGATATAATCAAACCACATGACATCATCGCTGCCCGCAGCATTTGACACCGCCAACCCTACATTGTATAGGCCACCTTGCGAAAAGGTCACGGTTGGGTTCTGTTCCGTTGAAAAAGCAGGCTCTCCACCGGGGAACGACCATTCCCAAGCAGTCGGACTATTCGTGCTTTGGTCGGTGAAAGTAACGGTCAGCGGCGCACAGCCTGTTGTGATGTCCGCCCCGAATATTGCCGAAGGCACAAAAGGGCCAATTTGGACTACCTGCGTGAACACATCGCTGCCGCAATCGCCATTCACCGTCAATCGAACGATATAGTTGCCCTGCTGCGCATATGTATGCGGCGGCGGGTTGGTTTCCGTACTGGTCTCCCCATCGCCGAAGAGCCAGACCAGCGAATTGTAGCCCGTGGAAGCATTTGCGAAGCTGACCGTCAAGCTGTCCACGCTAGTGTTAAAACTGGCATTGGCTGCTGGCGCAACGGTGATGAAATCCGTATTGGAAAGGCTGTAGGAATTGCCGCCCTCGGTCGTCACCGTCAGGCTCACGCTGTGGGTGCCGGGACTGAACTGCACGGTAGGGTTTTGCTCAGTACTGGTGGCTGGGGTGCCGCCCTCGAAGCTCCAAGCCCATGCCGCTCCTACACCGGAATTTTCGCCAAAGCTAAGCTCCAACGGCTCGCAGCCCGTGGTCGGTGTAGTGTAGGTAAAAGGCGGAAACGGGTCAATGTCCAACGGTTCCAAGGCTACATCCAAGAGGGTGAGCACGTCGTTTTCGAGGGTGGCCTGCACCGTCTTTGGGAAGTAGCCAGCCGCCGTGACGGTCACATCGAAAACACCGGGAATGGCCTGCCCCGTCTTGTAATTGCCCAGCAAATCGGAAGTAGCGGCATTGGGCTGCGCACTGGCGATGCTCACGCTGGCACCGGACACATTGGCCCCGGTGATGGCGTTCGTCACCTTGCCCTCCAGCCAGCAGGCCCGCACATAGTTCACGTTATAGACCAAAAGCCCATTTTGCATATCGGAGGCAATGACCAGACCGCTGGGGAAATATGGATAAACGCCCCAGACCCCGTAGAAGCCCGCTGATTGTGAAACAAAAGAATCAAAATTGCCGACCTCAATCATGTTTTCAGGGCGGGAGCCGTCAATGATGATGGTGCCCTCGGTGTAGTAGGCCGTCACCACCCAATCGTTCCAAACATGGACATTGTGCGGGATGACGCCCTGCCCGACGGTGGCGACGGGGCGGAATTGGTCAAGTTCCTTGATATTGTTCAAATCGGAAATATCGTAAACGCCCACCGGGGCATTCGCCTTTTCATCGGTGGTGAAAATCACGTCGCCAGCATCGTTCAACCAAGTATTGTGCGTGAAATTATAGGGCGTCTGCTGAATGGCCAGCAGCACGGGATTGGCCTTGTCGGTGATGTCATAGACCTTGAAATTACCCACATAAATATCAGAAGTATAAATGATATTGTTGCGGGCATAGCTGTCGTGGGCATAGATGGCGGGCAGCTTGCCAGCATAGACCGGGTTGCCGTTGTCGGCGCTCACGTCCACGATGATTGGGCCGCCACTGTTGAGGTTGGAACCATTGAGGTAGAGGTAGCCGAATTCGTCCACCGTGATGGAGTGAATCTTGTTCAGCACGCCAAGGCCAGGGATATTCGGCGCCCAGTTTACAGAAGTCACGTTGTTCGGGTCGGTCATGTTGATGACCTGCAAGCCACCGCCCGCCTCGGTCACGGAATAGATATAATGGCCGTAGGACTTCACCTCCCGCCAAAGCGAGTTGGAGTTCATTTGGTCGGGCTTGAAGGCAATCTCGACCACGTTGTTCGGGTCGGAGAGGTCAACGACGGAGACGCCCGTGCGGGTGCCCACGGCAGCATACTCGGTGCCGTCCTCTGGGTCAATATAACCCCACAAACTGCTCGTGCCTTGTGCGTAATTGATTTGGTCGGCGAGGGTCATGTTCAGTTGGGCATTGGCCCAAAGGGACGCAATGGCCATCAAAAAGGAAAGTACAGTTTTCTTCATACTGGAAAATGGTTGGATGTGATGTGAGTGGTGCTCGTAGCTTTTTGTTTTCAAGGGATAAATTTAGGTGAAAAAATTAACTGCGCTTCCACAATGCCCAAAATGCAATCGCCAAGTGGGGAATGAACCTAACCAGGCACTTGGTTTTTGCCGCTCCTCCCAGCTTCCAAACATTGTTTT
>JADLHE010000461.1 GCA_020848965.1 Saprospiraceae bacterium | reverse complement strand
CGAACAGGTTCGAAAAGCATTGGAAAAGGATGGGTGGACGATTACGGACGACCCACTGACCATTGCCACTCCTGAAATTGATTTACAGGTGGACTTAGGGCTGGAAAAGGTTATTGGTGCAGAACGAGGGGTTGAGCAAATTGCTGTGGAAATCAAATCCTTTCTAGGTCGTTCAAAATTTTATACATTCTACGAGGCACTTGGACAAACCCTCGTTTACCGTTTGGCCTTATCTGATGCGGGGGTTGAGAAAATATTATTTCTCGCAATTCCTGCCGATGTCTATGAAATGCTTTATCGTCTGACAGTTTTTCGTAGGGCAATCGAGTATTTCCAATTAAACTTGCTTATTTTTGATAGCGAAAATAAAACCATCACCAAATGGCTAAGACATTAAAATACCAGCAGCTTCTTATCCAGTTTTTGGAGAAATATGCCAAAGTCAAACCAGCTAACTGGAAAGATGTGGAGCAACAGGTCATTACTGACAAACAGCATCACCATTACCAATTGGTAAGAATGGGCTACCAGAACAAAACCTATTTTCACTATCCACTTTTCCATTTCGACATCGTGGAAGACAAAGTTTTGGTGCGCCAGAACCGCACGGATATGGATATCGTTGAGGCACTGAAAGAGCTTGGAATCCCTAAAAAGGATGTGATACTCTATTCAGAACTTCCTGCTATGGAAGTTCACGCGTGATTGGGAATTAGCCTTGCCCTGCATTCAATATCCACCACCACAACTTCGGCCAATCAATGGATGGGAAAAGGCTGAACCTATTGGTTATGTAAACCACTAATAAAATCAGCGGAATCCGCACGAACCGCCAGATGATTTCAATGGCTTCCAAATAGCCAGCCCACCTTTTCAGGTTTTCCAAGAATGAGACAAACGGGTGTTGTCGCTCGGCTATCAAATGCATGTCGAGTGAAATTAGGTGCAAGGGATGACCAGCACCCAAGCGGGCGTCAGGCATCAATCCTTACTGCGTTAATGATTTTGGAAAATGCCCCGATGAGGGGCTTTGGTAATTTTCTGTCGATGGAGCCAAGACTTCCGAAGTCTCAAAGACTTCGGAAGTCTGCCCCCTCATAGCCCGGCTAATACCTTTTGGGTAATGCCTTCCACTTGTTCATCTAGGTATTGCTTCAAGTCCACCTCGTTGCCGAGCGACCTTTTCAGCTTCGCCAATTCGTGAACCGTGGTGATGGCAGCGGGGTTGGCGAGTAGATAGGCTTGCACCTTTACCTTCTCGCCAGCACTTAGTTTGCCGCTGACATAGGCAACCAAAATATCATGTTGATTGCCGGATATGCTGTTCGAAATCTGCATTTTCTTTTAGCGACTTCCATTTGGATAGAAGTCTTTGAAATCGTTTGTAAATGGTGGCTTCTTGCATGCCCACCAGTGCATTTGACATTTCCTCAAAGTCGTAACCTGCCAAATACAGGTTCAGAATTTGGGCGTCAATCGGCTTCAACTTGACCCAAGCGGACAGGGCCACTACGAGGTCATTCTGCTCGCTGGGAATATCAACGGAGGGCGTTACGGCAGTGCTTGCTGCTTTTTGAAGAACTTCGTCGCCCAAGTCCACCTGCCCATTTTTCTTGGCTTTCCGCTTACGATGGTGGTCTATGACCAGGTTCTTGGCGACCTTGAGGAGGTAGCTTTTGACGTTGGCCGATTCAACGTCAAATTTTTCGTCTTGCGATGCCCTCACGAAAACCTCACTTGCGAGGTTTTCAGCTTCCATCCTGTCTTTTACTTTGTAAAAGATGAAATTGAGTACATTTGAATAATGGGTTTTAACAATGGCACGAAAGGCCAGTTCTCTATTGTACATTTATTGTTGTGTTGCCTCCAGCAGCCACGCAACGCCTGGGGGGACGCTTTTTTTGTTTTGTTGTGTGAATCCCCCCCAGGTGTTTCGTGGCCGCTGGAGATTACACGTTTAAAGCTTGAATTCATTTTTTTCCTAACTTTTTTTTGAGTTACTTACTATACCAGAAGAGTGTTACACGTTAATTTGGATGATTTAAGATGAAGTGGCTATCCTACGGGATATACAAATAAACGAAGAAAACCTTAAGTTTTGGACAAAATGAAAGAAAAAATCAAATGTTAATCAACCACCCCATCACATCCACCCCATCCGGGTATTCCATCAGCCCCGGTTCCTGTGTTTTGCCGAAGGCAATTGTGGGCAAACTGAGTAATTTTGGCTTCGCCACAATGCATTGAATTTCTTCACGGCGGTTGGCCAATTCATTTACCAAGCTGGTTATATCCTCATAAAACTCATAGTGCAGCATGGCAATGCGGCTGGCGATGGCCTTGTTCTCAGCGACAATGATGCAGCCGTTGTTGAAGTACGGCACTTGGTTGAGCATCAGCAGGGCGAGGTTGTAGTCGAAATTGTTGCGGTACTTGGAGTGGTTGGCGAGGCTGTTGTATTCGTGCAGGCTTTCCATCAATGCCTGAAAATGATAGCCTTGCGGCAAATACAGTTTGGAAACATTGCGGCAGCCAAGGCCAAAAAACTGGAAAACGTCCTTGCCGAGGGCCAACAGTTCGTCAGCGGTTTCCGAGCCGTCCAGTACGGCCACGGCGTTGCGGTTTTTGCGGATGATATGCGGGTATTTCCCAAAATACGCCTCAAAATATCGGGCTGAGTTGTTGCTGCCCGTGGCAATGACCGCATCGTAGCCGCTCAATTGCTCCACGATTTCAAAATAAGCCCCAGTTCCGGGCGTGTATTTTTCCAAAAGTTGTAGCAGGTAGGGTAGGAGGTATCTGTCCTTGTCCGATAGCTTGATTTTGGCCTTGTGCCCGGCCACGAAGGTGCAGACCAAATCGTGGAAGCCCACCAGTGGCAAGTTGCCCGCCATCACCATCCCTACAGTTTTCATCGGGGCTGCTTCGGCAATGGGGTAGGTCGCCGTCCATTTTTCCAGCTTGTTTTTATCCAAAAACTTGGTAGCAATAGCCTGAATGGCTAGCCGCTGGTTTTCTTTCGTAAACCAAGCATTGTTGTATTCCGTGCGATGGATAATGGCATCGAGGTAATCGTCCGGCTGGAGCAAATGCTCACCGAGGCGGGAAAGGGCGATTATGCGTTCTTTGATGTTCAAGGCTGCTTTTGATTATTGCGGATTTCGGATTGCAGATTTCGGATTGGGGCAATGCAAAATTGACATTTTATGGGGTAGTTAGGTAGCTACTTTTTTCTTCGTTTAGCAGTGTTGATGCTTGCTACAATAATAGATAGCAATTCGTTGCCTTCTTTCCAAAATGGAGCGACAACTGGCCTTTGTGCGTCCGATAAGCCGACAGCGAACTCAAGCCAGAACATTGTTTCATCAAGTTCCTCCTCGACTGTTCCAAGTTTAGAGATAAAATCAGGGGTAGATTTTGGGCGACAGGCAGCTCTATAATTTGCAGCACAAGAGGGGCCGCACCGCACGATTTGGTCTTTAACTGTCCTGAAACCTGCTGTTTTAGGCAACGATTCCCCAAATTTTACGATAGAAATGGCAAACCGTTTAAGCCTTTCTTGGAGTTCTTTTTCGGTCATAGTATGTTGATTTTTGTAAACCAAAACTAAAAACCCTTTTCAAAAAAACTCAAAAAAATTGAATTCCCAATAGCTGTTTGACCATTCCCACTGCCCCCAATCCGCAATCCGCAATCCGAAATCCGCAATCGAATCATTCTTGGTCCAGCGTCAATTTATTCTTTCGGTCGGCCACATATATCCGCCAGCGGTTGAGGCAGTCCACCATCGGCATGGGCAGTTCGGAGTCGAACATCATGTGTTTGCCTGTGCGGGGGTGAACGAAGCCGATTTCCTTGGCATGGAGGGCTTGGCGGGGCAATATTTCAAAGCAATTCTCGACGAACTGCTTGTATTTGCTGAAAATAGTGCCCTTCACGATGCGGTCGCCGCCGTAGCGGGGGTCGTTGAAAAGCGGGTGGCCCATGTGCGACATGTGTACCCGAATCTGGTGGGTGCGGCCCGTTTCAAGGCGCAGCTCCATGTGACTCACGTAGTAAAGGCGCTCCAATACTTTCCAGTGGGTGATGGCCAATTTGCCTTCGCCGTCGGGCACCACGGTCATTTTCTTGCGGAAGCGGGTATGGCGCCCCAAATAGTTCTCAACCCGCCCGGAATCCTCCTCCATTTCACCCCAAATAATGGCATGGTAGCGGCGGTGGATGGTATGGTCGTGGAACTGTTTGGCGAGGTGCATCATCGCAAAATCGGACTTGGCGACCACCATCAGGCCCGAAGTGTCCTTGTCGATACGGTGAACTAGACCGGGCCGGTTGTCGGGGTTGCCCTCCATCACGGGCAGGTCTTGGAAGTAGTAGGCTAGTGCGTTTACCAGCGTGCGGCGATAGACGCCAACACCAGGGTGCACCACCATACCGGCTGGCTTGTTCAGCACCAAAAGGTCGTCGTCTTCGTAAATGATATTGAGCGGAATCTTGTCTGGGATGATTCTGACCGCCTCGTCCATCGGCTTCGGCATCAGTAGTTCCACCACGTCGTTCGGGCGAATCTTATAGTTCGACTTTTCTTCGTCGCCGTTCACTTTCACCAGTCCAGCCTTGATGGCCGTTTGCACTCTGCTCCTCGAAATGCTGAAAATGCGGTCGGAAAGAAACTTGTCCAAACGCATGACCCCTTGGCCATTGTCGGCCACATATTTGTGGGTTTCGTAAAATTCTTCGTTAAAAACCAATCTATCGGGTACTCCTCGCATGGTGATTTTGGATGCTCGAAACTTGATGCTAGATGCTGGATACTTGATACTGATGCTAGATACTTGAAACTAGATACTGGATGCTCGTATCCACATTGGGCACCTAGAAGCTGTCATTATTTTAAAAAGGATTGCAAAATAACGCAACTTTACGCCAACCGTTCATCTATTTCTTTTTTATCCTTTGAAATTGGGCGGGTCATTGCAACTTTGCCCCTACTCCAATCCGAAATCGTAAATCCGAAATCGAATGTCTCACATCCAATCACTTTGCGTAAAAGAACCCCACGATCCCCGCACGACCAAGCCGCACGTGCTGCCTATTTATGCGACCTCCTCGTTTGCCTTTGAAAATATTGACGAAGGCATCGCCATTTTTTCCAATCAAAAAGAAGGGCACGGCTACAGCCGATACGCCAATCCAACCGTGGATGCCGTGGCTGGTAAAATTGCAGCATTGGAAGCGGCGGGCACTGGCTTGGAGGCGGCGGGTTTGCTGTTTTCCAGCGGACAGGCCGCCGTCAGCACCATGATAATGGGCTTGTTGAAATCGGGCGATAAAATCCTGACCCAAGGCAACCTCTATGGCGGCACCACGGAATTGTTCACCAAAATATTCCAACCGCTCGGCATCGAGACCATTCTCACCGACCTGCACGACCTCGATAGGGTAGAGGAGTATTTGAAAAAGGATGAAAAAATCCGGCTGCTCTATTGTGAAACACCCGCCAACCCAACCCATGCCTGCGTTGACCTCTCGGCGCTCGCAGGGCTTGCGAAGCAATACGGCAAGTACAGCGCCGTGGACAATACCTTCGCCACGCCCATGCTCCAACAGCCGCTTCGATACGGCATTGATTTCATTGTTCACAGCACCACGAAGTACCTCAACGGCCACGGCAATTCCATCGCTGGGGCGCTCGTCACCACCCACAAGGCGCAGATGCGCATGGGCGGCAGCATCTGGCAAGCCATGAAATTGGCGGGGACGAACTGCAGTCCGTTTGAGGCTTGGATGACACATAACGGCCTGAAAACCTTGGGCTTGCGCATGGAGCGGCACAGCCAGAATGCTTTGCAGATTGCTGAATTTTTGCAGCGCAACGAAGCGGTAGAGCGGGTCAATTACTGCGGCCTGCCCTCGCACCCTGACCATGCCATTGCGAAGCAACAAATGAGCGCCTACGGTGGAATGCTTAGTTTTGAACTGGGCGGCGGCCTGGAGGCAGGCATCCGCTGCATGAACCGCATCCGGTTTTGCACCTTGGCGCCCACCTTGGGCGATGTGGACACGCTCATTCTGCACCCGGCCAGCATGTCGCACCTGAACATCCCAAAAGAGGTTCGCCTCGCCAATGGCATTACGGACGGCCTCATCCGCCTTTCGGTGGGCATTGAGCATGTGGAGGACATTATGGCGGATTTGGAACAGGCGATAGCTTAGGGCTCCTTTAGGAATGATAAACAATGCGAATTAAAGGTTGAAATCGTACAAATATGCTGAAATTCATAGCCGCAGCGCGGCGAAATCTTTGTAGTCGAATTGTTCCAAGCTCGCTTTGAGGTGCAGCGCACCGACATATTCCGGTGCGCTGCACCTCAAAGCCTAGAACTTTGCCTTTGCTACAAAGATTTCGGTGCGCTGCACCTTTTCAACCCCTAATTCGAATAAACAAAGGATTTCGGATTTCGGATTGGCCGTGCTAATTTTGGCGGGCCGTCCACCGACGACCGTTGGCCGACCATCGTTAAACACCATTCAATCATGAAGAATTTTTTCCAAGCAATTGCGGATTTCTTTTCGTCCCTTTTTGGCAAAAAAACGGCTCCGGCACCTGCGCCAAGCCCTGTTCCAACTAAAAAAGCAGACCCCAATGACCGCTTGCCGGGCGAGGTGGAAGACAGTTCCGACGTACCTGTGGACACGGTGAAGACCCTGCCCGTGATTGCCGTCATACCCGATGCGCCCGGCCCATTTGCCGATGAAGACAAGGAAGACGCCGTTGATAGCGAAGAGCCTGGCCCGTCCACACCGACAACTGGCAGTGGCGGTACTACCACAACACCAACAACTGGTGGCGGTGGTTCCACTACCACCACGCCCACTACTGGCGGTGGCGGTTCTACAACCACCACGCCCACTACTGGTGGCGGTGGCACTACGCCTTCAACGCCAGCCCACCGCTTTCTTTGGTGTTTGGACAATGGTCACGGAAAATTGCAGCCCGGTAAGCGTTCGCCGCTTTTCGACGACGGCAAAACCCGCTTTATGGAGTATGAATTCAACCGGGATGTGGTGGAAAGAATCATGAAGGGCCTCGACAAGCACGGCGTGAAATACTACGACGTGGTGCCCGATTTCAATGAGGTGGGCAGCTTCTTGAAGGAGCGGGTGGACCGGGCCAACAAAAAGAAATCGGATTTGACCAAAATCTATGTTTCGGTACACTCCAACGCTGGCCCCGCCGCCGAAAACGAATGGATTGGCGATAATGTGAAAGGCATTGAAACTTGGTACGCAGAGAACAGCACAAGGGGCAAGAAACTGGCAGCAGTTTTTCAAAAGCACCTCATCCTGAAAACGGGCATGAAAAACCGCAACTTGAAATCCACCGCCATCACTTCGCTGTATGTGCTGGAGAAGACGACCATGCCCGCACTCCTTACCGAAAACGGCTTTTACAACAACAAGCTCGAAGTAAAAGAACTCATGAAGGACAGTGTCCGCCAGAAAATCGCCGAAGCACACGTGGAGGCGATTCTGGAAATCGAGAAGAACGGGATTGTTTAGTTGGCAGTTCGACAGTGGGCAGTTGGCAGTCAGTTTGCAATTGCTCAGTTGGCTAAAGAATAAAAAGGAAGAGGTGGTATCGTTCAACGATGCCACCTCTTTTTGTATTTAGCAGACATTGACTAATCAACTGCGAACTGACTGCCAACTGTCGAACTGCCCACTTTTTTACTGCCTCAATACCTTCTCCCGCTGCAGCACCCGTCCATTTTGCGACAGCGAAACGAAGTAAACGCCTGCGGGCAAGTTGCTCAAGTCTAATTTCGTAACGGATTGATTGACAGGTGTTTCCAATCTTTTTCGGCCTTGCAAATCAAATAACTGGAGCGAGTATCGGCCTTCGGCCAAAGTGCCGGAAACGGCCATGTTCACGAAATCACCAGCCGGGTTTGGTGATGCTGTTAAGTACACAGTGTTGCTTGTTTTGTCCCCTAAATTAATCTCGGTTTCACGGTCTCCCAAGTTTGGTTCCGGCACCGAAAGGCTG
>JADLHE010000460.1 GCA_020848965.1 Saprospiraceae bacterium | reverse complement strand
TCTTGAACCGGATTTTCGGCTTACTCCGTTTTGGCTTGCCTGTGCAGATATTCCATCGTAAATGGTTCAGGTTTCAAGGCTCGGCCAAAGCGGAAAGGCCAGTATGCTGTTTAAACTCAAAACCATAAATTCAAAACTACCCTTCAGGTCGAATCCAATACAAACTTATGGTGTTAGTGCCTCTTAAACACTGGTCGGTACAGAAAATGGTAATAGGAAAATGAGTTGTAGCAAGCAATTCTGGCAAATTTGGGCATCATTGAATAATGTGTACGAATAAATAGCACCCATATTTTGATTTAACAAACTTGCCGCCATACCTAATAAATTTTAAACATCATATCCGTATGAACAGGATGGGCCAACTGCCTCATCCTGAAAATTCTTTATTCTTATAAATCCTGATTCAGACGGCCACCCAATAATTGCGCTGCAACAAAAAAAGCGGCAACCATTCACTGGTTGCCACTTTTTTGAAAAAGCGAAAAGAGAGATGAGGGATTAGTGATGAGTGAATAGTGATGAGCGATGAGCGGCGTCCACTACTCATCCCTCATATCTCATCACTAATCACTACTGCCCGCTTGCCGAAGGCTCCTGCGAATCCGAAGCAGCAGCATCGCCAGCCCCCCCAGTAGCGGCCAGCTTCTCCATTGACTTGGCTTCGCTCGGTTGCTCCTCCTGCAATTCGGTGCTAAAGCGGCCCATCACGCCTACCATTACGACCCGAGCCTCCAGCACAAAAGTTTGGAAGCCTGGTTTCTCGAACTTGATATTGTAAGTACCACTGGCCATTTTCAATTCATAGCGGCCGTTCTCGTCGCTGGTAGTGGAATAGTCGCCAGCGGACACCATCACGCCCGACACCCCCTTGCTGCTGCTGGCCGCATCCGTCAAATAGCCCTTCACCCCGGCAGGCTCGTTGCCCCGCACCTCCTTGATGAGGCTGGCATAGGTGAACTTGCGCAGGTTGTCCGGCTCCTTGTCAAAAATGACCTTGGCCACCGCCATCAATTTCGAAATTTCAAGCTCCACTTCATAGATAGCCTTGTCCTTCACACTGGTGCCGTCCTTCGCCGTGCTCGTATTGCCCACAAAACGGTTTCGCTCCGTCTCGAAAGCCGTGGCCGCCGTGGCGAACTCCGTCGGGAACCCCTTTGGCATATTCATATTGGCTTCCAGTTCCGTGGCAAAATCCACCATGAACTGTTTGGCATCTTTAATCAGGTCCAGCGTAAAATCCCACTGTTTACTGGCAGCCTTGCCATAGTATTTTTGGCCCGCCGCCTCCAGCTTGATGTTCAACAAGGACTTGGGGAAGGCATCCCGGATATACTGCTTCAACTGCTGCCATTTCAGGCACACCGCCAGATTTGTCTGAATCAATTCCACATGCGCCGTTTTCTTCCCATCCGTGCGCTGCTCGTTGTTTGGCAATGCATTGGCATCGTCCGCCTGCTTTATCTTGGCTGCCACATATTCCGCCGTAAAACGGTCGCTGAACAAGGCAAAACGAGCAATAAGCGCCAAGCAATAACCCCAAATCAGTTTCGATACCGAAATGGCATTTTGCTGGGTGCAGGAATACAAACGTGGATACTGTTTTTGCTTGCGAGGCTTGCCCGCCTTGCCTTGGTTTGAATTCCTCTTTTTCATAATAGAAATTAATTTGAAATTAAATAATAAATGAACAACTATTAAATCAACCACATGGACGACAATATGCCCGTCAAGCAGCCCTGCAAAGGCCGACACTGCCAGCATAATTAAAGAAGACCAAGTTGTTGAAGCAATATGCAAAACTGGGTTTGGTGGGAGCAACCAAAACATCCTAAAAACCAAAATACAGGAATGGGTTTACAGGCAGTGGAGGGTAGGGAGGGCGTTTGCTCGATAATTTACGTTTTGCTTTGTTATGGCAACTGGTGTGCCAAAAAATCTAAAAACGGGGATTGCTGAAAATTTTGCGGGGTAGGGGATGTGCCAAATTAAAAGTGTTGGTGGGACACTTACGGGGGGCGATGGGTGAGGCTTTTTGGGTTTTGTGAACTTGGGAAGTCTTGGGCGCTCACTCGCTACAACTATCTTAATGACTTGTTCCTAAACTCATAGCGCAAGCCGTTTGGCGGACTTACGCCTGTCGGAGATAGGCTGGTATTCGGTTCAAGTAGGAGACGTTGAACCAGCGCCAGCAGGGGGCATTAATTAGACTACAATTATTTCAGCCTGTACATCCAAACGAAATGAATACCTCCTGAAAAAACGAAGGTTGGTTTCATTGTCAATCTCCTCAAATCTTGGATACTTTTTGTTGCATGCAAAAGCTTTTTTGTGTTTATAAGTATCAATGGAATGATTCTCAATGAAAAATTGAACAGTGGATTCAAGTTGCTCTATTGCACCTGTAATCCAACTTTGTCGCTGGTCCTTTAACTCCACAAAAAACAAATGTTCGCTGGTAGTAAGCATTCCGTCACAGCGTCCCCTCCCTTCTTGCTCATTGCTTTTTATCACGCACCCATCAATGGCAGTAAACAATATCGCTCTTGAATTATCATTCTTTACCGTGGCTACCCATTTTGAGTCGTCTGTTGTATCGGTATAGGCTTTACTGCCATCTTGGTCGTCACAAAGCCCGAAGCGTTTGTCGTTCCGTGTATCCTCTTGGCAACCCTTGTCAAAAAAATTGATGCTGCTCATAGTTCTTCTTCGATTTCAAGGAGCGAGTCAAACAACTCATTGCCCTGCCTGATGATTTGGTTCAGGTAATTCTTGTCCGTAATGACGCCTTCAAAATTTGCCAATTTCTTGATAGTGCCGTCGCTTTCATCCAATTGATAGACCACCAAGTCATCAGGAGCGCACAAGGCAGACAGCGGAACAATACTGCTCAACTTTTTGGTGAGCTGATTCGAAGCCGGATGTTCGGCTATCTTTTCTTTTAAATTATGGCCTTGAACAGCGATGTTCAGATAGTTGACAATATACGGGCTGTGCGTCGTCATTATCAGCTTGTTCCCTTGGTTCATATTGTTGAACTCCAATAGGCTTTTGAGCATTTGCCATTGGGAGGTGGGGAACAGGTTTTGTTCTGGTTCTTCTACGATATTGATGAAAGCAGATTTGTTAAACTTGGATGCAAGTACAGAAATTGCAATTCTTCTCTGTTCTTCTGTGAGTGATTCATTTCTATAAATTTCAGTGACTCCCTTACGAAACCTGTCCAATTCCTCACTAGAGGGGGAATGTGTATTCTCTGATTGTAGCTTAACTGAATTGGAAAGATACCAAGAAACCAAGTATAGTGGAACCAGCGACTGAAAACCGCTTGAGGCCTCAGTTAAACGTAATTTATAATCCTTTCCTTTGATGTTCACGACATCGTTTAATTTGTCATACTCAACATCAACCTGATTGACAGGTAGTCTTAACGAGCCTTTCATTTCTAGTTTTGCATTGTCGAATTCTGTAACATATTCAATCAGTGAGTCAGATGTCAGTTTCAACGCTTTTGGAGTCTTTACGTTGGAGATAAAGTTCCGTTCTGCAGGGACGTACATTATTTGAGGTAAAGGATACTTCCTGTTTTCAACAGCTTTGATTTCTAATTGCCCAATCACATACCTAATCGTATAAGCATCTCCTTCGTATTCAATGATAGATGAATCAAATATTCCATCTCCGGGAAAGTAGTTTTCCAAACGGTGGTACGTTAAAAACTGATTCTTGAATCTCCCTCTTCGAGTAAACCATTTTTCGTCGTAATCCCCTCTCACCAATGCCTTCTCTATCCAAGTAAACATCGAAATCAATTTCGCCATCGTGCTCTTCCCGCTCCCTTGGTTCCCAATGAACACCGTTACCTTTTTTATATCCAGCCAGCCATCGTCGTCATGGTAGCCTTCCTTGATTGGCCCAAAGTTCTTTATCCTGATTTTGCTCATTTTTCTACAATTTTAGCCATGCATAGCATGGATTTGCGACAAAGTTACGGCAAATTGATGTGTTTTCTGCTATGCAGTTCCCTCATGGCGTGGACAGGTTCCCTTCGGGAATGACAAGGCTGCAGCCGAGCTTCGTTGCACTTGCGGTGGGTTCGGAACTGGTGGGTGACCTGGGTGGGGATGGCGGTGAACGGTACTTCCCCTTGTCATCCGCCTTTGGTGGACTTGTCTGCCTGATGCGGGCAGTCAGGCGAAGCCTTCACGAACAGCTTGCCCCCCCTTATTTAGTTCTAGCAAGTTTGCAACTGGCTAGGCTCGGCACTGGAAAATTAGCAGTCGTTCTTAGCTGAATAATACGGGCTTTGGCAGGAAAAAGACCTGCAAAACCGCTCATTTTTAGCCTAACAAGTTACAAACTTGTTAGAACTAAGGGACTTAGATGCTGCTAAGGCAAACTTGAAAAAACTGGTTTACCGGATTTTAGGATTAGCAGGAATATAAGCGTGCTTGGGGCTTGACACCAAGATGTACTGCTGCAAAAAAAAATGGCCACCTGCGGCAGGTGGCCATTTTTTTTGCAGCAGTGAACGGCTGGGCTTGCTTATTTCGTCTCCAAACTGACCAGAATGTCGAAATCGTCATAAATCGTCTTGTCGCCGAGGTTGTCGAAGAAGGAACCGCTGCCGAATTTCACATCGAATTCTGTGCGGTCAATCGTCAGCTTGCCCGTAGCCGTCACACGGCCATTGGCTTGGGTGCAATTGGCAAAAAACTTCACCTCCTTGGTGGTGCTTTTGATGGTCAGGTTACCGACCACTTTATAGTTCCCTTTTGAATCCTGCGGGATGGCATGGGTGATGACAAACGTGGAAGTGGGGTATTTGAACACGTCAAAGAAATCCTCCGACTTCAAATGCCCGACCAGTTTGTCCGAATATTCCCCTTCCATATCGGTGTCTGTAATCGAGTTCATGTCCATCTCGAAACTGCCCCCGGTCAGCACACCGTCCGTCAAGGTCAGCGTGCCTTTCTTGAATTTGATGTTACCGGTATGCCGGCCCGTCACTTTGTAGCCAGTCCATACGGCATTGCTCGCATTGGTGTCCACCTCGTAGGAAGTAGGGCCCGGCTTAAAGGCAAACAGCGCCGCCACAGCCAGCGCCAGCACGGAAAAAATCAATTTGTTTCGCATTTTCTTCATTGTATTTTAATGGTGAAAGAATGAGGGGCAAAGCTAGGGAAGTTGGTACGTGTATGAGGTAGTTGTTCGAAATTGTTTGAGGCGTTAGGTTTCGTTTGAATTTGTTGCAATGCGTTGACTATCAGCAAGTACAGCAATTTCAAACTATTTAAACCATGTCAAACTTATCTTGGCAAACTACTTATATTAAGCAGGTTTGGTGGCCGTTGCGATAGACTTTCCAAGTTTTTGAAACTTGGAAAGTCTTGCCGGGCTGCCCCTATCCGCATTCAGTGCAGCTACCAGCGCAGCCAATGCCTTTTCGAAATTGGCATCATCCTGCCAGTCCTTGAAATCACCGATGACGTAGCAGGGTTTTGTTCACTAATCTTGAATATTTAGAAAGTGAGATATTTTTTAGTGAATGTATGAATTAATCATTTCCAAATAAGATTTAATCATGTCATACAAAGTAATGAGTATGAAAATTATTGCAAGTATATAGCCCTCTTTAAGAAGAATATGATATATTTGTGTTAATGTAGCCATTGCTTTATAAGCTTTTTTACTAAACCTTTTAGGGTTAATTCTTAGTTCAGGGTTTTTTAGATTAAAATCTCTAACATCTTGATAGTGCAAAATAAACCTTCTAATTACCTTTATTTTTGAATCTTTAGAGAAAGTTATATTCTTCCAAATTAAAAATTTTAAAAAATGCCCTTTTGGCACTTTTTTTACTTCTGAAATCCCGCCCATATAACGTAAAATTAACGTAATCTCTTCAAATATTATTGTCGCTCCTTTATACAAAACAAATAAAACAAAGGGGGTTAATACTATTTTCATGCTATTCCCAATAACTCTTGTCCAATCAACAACAGTAAGTTTCTCTGGCTCTCCTCCTAAATAACCAATTAAGATAGCAAAAACACCTACAACAAGAACAACCAAATCTCTAATCAGGCCTACTAAGTTCCTAAGAAAAACAATATCCGTTTTTTGTTTATCAGAAAACAATTTCATGACTAAATGAATCTTTGATTATTAAAAATTTACCTCCGGCAACGTTCCCACTACCCCCACCGTCTCCACACTCAACCCAATCACCCGCAACACCAATTCCAAAACATACCTCGGATTTCCCACTTCGGCGGCCCAATCATTCGCATCATTCCGAATCCCACTATCCTTGTCCGTAGTGACCTGGTACCGCTCCATCACCCATTCGATGGCGGATTTGCCGTTCACGGTGTACTCGTAGGCTTCGGCGGGGATGTTCGAGATGGTGATTTGGCTGTTAAACAGGATGGTGTCCTTCTCGCCTTTTTTGGGGTTGCGCATCTTTTCTACCCGGTAGCCGTTGGGCGTATTGACCGGGTGACTCGAAGTCACCCGGTCAATTTCCTCGCCATTGACCAAGACCCCCGCCGGAAACGGCAGCGACTCATAGTTCAAATGCAGTTCCGCCAGTTTGCGGCCAGCCTTGCTGAAGGCCCAGAAATCCTTCGCCTCGTCCACAAGGGGGAGGCGGGGCAGGGTCTTCTTCAGGTCGTTGGCGAAGCGGCTGCGGTAGCCGGGGTGGTGCAGGAAGCCGTACACGTAGTAGAAAATGTCCTCCTTCGTCACGACCTTGCCATACGCCTTCTGCGCACGGGCGAGGATGAAATCGCTGATGCCGTCCCGCCGCACGTATTGCTCCCCATCCCCGTCCCCGAATAGCGTCGGCGCTTGCTGCTTTTGCTCCTCGTAGTAGTAGAGGGGGAAGCATTGGGTATCGCCGTTGTAGTGGAGGTCAGGGATACAATTAGTAATTAATACTGAAAAATCTTTATTTCCTCCGGGTGCTGGGACACAAATCAAAAGATTGTCATGCTCAATAGAAGGGAACAATGTTGGCAATTTATAAACGCAATTATTTAACTGCCTATTAAAATATACCCATTGCTTAAAGAATGGTCGGTAGCTACTCTTTCTTAAAGATGTTGTATCAAATTGATACTTCTTTTTATTTGCTAAATCTTTCTTTTGCTGTCTATCCCATACAAATTTTGTGGCATCCCATTCGATTACTGAATCTGCCAACAATTCAGGAGTTTGCTTTCTAAGGTTTTCTAATTTCTCAACTTGGCTATTGAAATAATCAATTGAATTTTTGGTTCTTTCACTAAGCTCATTAAGATTGGAATTAAAGCACCAAATATCTCTGTTTGTCTTTAGGCCATTTGAATAAAACTGAACAAAAAAGGTTTGCGAATTACCTTTTTCATTCTTGTCTCCAAGTCCTGTAAATGTATCAAAAGCAGTGTCTCTTTGATTCAACCAATCCCCATTCTTATCCGGCATCAATATCTCCCAATTCATCCCAACATTTCCCACCGACCCAAATTTCTTTACAATGTCCAATTTCTCCTCCCTATTCAAGTAGTCACCAATATCATGGTAGAATAGCTGCGCCTTTTCATTCTTCGCAGTCGGGTTTTTCACCAAAAAAGTAATGGCAATAGGGGTGCGGGAGCCGGAGCCGAATATTTTACCGCCTTCCTTTCTGGACAGTTCGCCGCTGGTGCGCTGGTTGCCCCGCAGGTTGAAGATATAGACGCTGGTAAACTCTTTTTCAATGCACTTCCTGAACCCGTTCATGGCATTGCCGTCAATCCATGCGCCATTGGACACAAAGGCGATGATGCCGCCGCCGTCCTTGTCCAATCGGTCGGACGACCAACGGAACGCCTTGATATAGGAGTCGTAAAGTGAGTTCTTTAACGTAGCTTCGGTTTCCTTGGCATAGGTATTGGCAATGCGCCCATCTAATTTGGGATAAGCCTGGTTCTGCGCATTGTCGTTCGCCGATTTCTGCCCCACCGAATACGGCGGGTTCCCGATAATCACCCGCAAGGGCGCTTGCTTCTGCGCCATTGCCCGTTCGGAGTTTTGCGGGAATTTCTCGGAAAAGATATTGTCCGATTCGCTGAGTTGGAACGTATCCGTCAAGCAAATACCATCAAAAGGCGTGTATTTCTCTTTCCCAATGCCGTCGTCCGGGTCGGGGGTGGCATCGTGGTAGGCGTTTTCGATGTTCACGGCAGCAATATAATAGGCCAGCAGCACGATTTCGTTGGCGTGGAGTTCGTGCAGGTATTTCCGTTCGAGGTCTTTTTCCGCTATCAGGCCGCTTTGCAGCAGGCGGGTGATGAAGGTGCCCGTGCCCGTGAAGGGGTCGAGGATATGGATGTTCTCGTCGGTGAGGTGGCGGTCGAATTCCTTTTTCAGCAGCCAATCGGCGCTGCGGATGATGAAGTCCACGACCTCCACGGGGGTATAGACGATGCCGAGCTGTTCCACCATCTTGGGGAAGGCGGTCTTGAAGAACTTGTCGTACAGCTCCACGATGATGCGCTGCTTGCCCTCGGCATTGTCAATATCGGCGGCCCGTTTGCGCACCGATTCGTAGAATTTTTGGAGTGTCTCGGCGTCCTTGTCGAGGTTCTGCCCTTCCAGCAGGTCGAGCATGGCCTGCATGGACACGCTGACGGGGTTGCTTTTCACAAAGGAATAGCCCTCGAACAGGGCATCGAACACGGGGCGGGTGATGAGGTGTTGCGCCAGCATCTCAATGGCCTCCTCCTGCGTGATGCCGGGATTGATGTTGCGCTGCAATCCGCTGAGGAATTCCACGAAGGCTGCACGGTGACTGCCCTCGTTGGCGATGAGCCGCTTGATGCGCTCGATATGGCGCTCGGCGATTTGCGCCACGTCCTTCGCCCATTGTTCCCAATAGCGTCGGTCGCCCACCTTCTCCACCATCCGGGCGAATACCACGCCCTGCAATTCCTGGAACTGCATTTCCAATTGCCGACGGACGGCGGCGGTGGCACTGGCCGCTTCCTTGGTGCGGGCATCGTTGGTGCCTGCGCCGTCGTCCCCGGCCCCGTCCGCCCCGCCGATGGAGATGCGCCCGACCACGATTTGTTCGGGCTGTTTCTTGTTCAGTTCTATCTTGTTGACGATGGCATTGAAACGGTCGTCGTGCGCCCGCAGGGCGTTCAGCACCGTCCACACCACCCGGTAGCGGTCGTTGTCGGCCAAGGCAGCTTCCGGCGACACATCGCTCGGCACTACCACGGGGATGATGATATAGCCGTACTTCTTGCCCGGCGATTTCCGCATTACCCGCCCCACGCTCTGCACCACATCCACCTGCGAATTGCGGGCGCTGAGGAACATCACGGCATCCAACGAAGGCACGTCCACGCCTTCGCTGAGGCAACGCACATTGGTCAGCACCCGGCAGTCGCCCGGCTCGGTGTCCGTGCTTTTCAGCCACGACATCAGTTCGTCCCGCTTGGGAGCGGTCATGGCACCGTCTATATGCTGCGAGTGCAGGGACACGATGCTTTCCCGCTTTTCGGCGGAGAGGGTTTCGGGGTAAGAGTCCTTGATGACGTTGAAGGCCCCGGTGATGCCCTGCGATATGGCGATGTTCTGGCAAAAGGCCACGGCCCGGCGCATGGGTTCAGGGTCGGTCTCCTTGAGCACCCCGGCATCGCCGAGTATCTGTTTGCTGAGGGCATTGATGCAGCCGATGAGCTTGGCGGCGTCGTCGGTCTTGATTTCCTTGCCCTTATCGGAGAGCATGTTCTGTACGCTCGTCGGCACGTCGGCTTCGCTGAGGGTGAGTATCAGCACTTTGTAGTCGGAGAGCAGGTCTTTTTCCACGGCTTCGCCAAAGCCGATGCGGTAAATCTCTTCGCCATAGACCCGCTCGTCGTCCATGCTGCAAAGCACGGCCTCGGCCTGTGCCGCCCTGGTCTTGGTATCGTCGTTGAACAGCCGGGGCGTGGCCGTCATGTAGAGCCGCTTTTTGGCTTTCAGGAAATCGTTGTCGTGGACTTTCACGAAGGCCGATTCGTCGTCCCCGCTGAGGGTGACGCCCGTGGTGCGGTGGGCTTCGTCGCAGATGATGAGGTCGAAGATGCCGAAGGGGTGATTGTTTGAGGGGTTTGAGGGGTTTGAATTGTTTGAGTTGTTAGAGGCGCTGCCGATGACGGCGGCTTGGGCTTTGGCGACGACTTCGATACTTTGGTAAGTAGAAAAGACGACGGTCATGCCGGGCTTGTCGGTAGCCTGTTGGTAACGGAACTGCGTGACGATGTTCAATATATTGGTAGAAGCGGGCAGCGCCAAGTCCACCACGCCGAAGCCGTCGGAATCCTCAAATTTCGTGCGCTTTTGGCTCACGCCCGCATCGGAGCAGATGCAAATGGCGTTGATGGTTTCGTTTGCCTCGGCGCTCCATTCCCTCAGGGTCTGCCCCAGCAGGGCAATGCTCGGCACGAGGAAGAGCACGAGGCCACGGCCCCCGGTTTCCTTTTCGGCGATTTTCAGGGCGGTATAGGTCTTGCCCGTGCCGCAGGCCATGATGAGCTTGCCCCGGTCGTTGGTCTTGAAATGCTCATGGGTCCGGTTGATGGCCGTCAATTGGTGGGCGAAGGGGCTTTTCTTCTTTGTCCTCGCCTTGTCGCCGGACATGCCCGCTTCCAGCTTCTCCCAATCCACGGGCGCTTGTTCCAAGTCGTGGAGGTTGATGCGGTTCAGCGGCGGCACTTGGTTGCGGATGGCCTCTTCGGCATTGGGGCCCCAGTTGTTGGTGGTGCTAATCCACAGGCGGTTGGAGAAGCCCACGGTCTCCATTTTGTTCACCGACAAAAACTGTCGGCTGGAAGTAGAAAGAAAGGTATCCACCGACGGCTTGTCAATGGTGGCATCGGCTTGGAAGCATTTGCACTGTATGGCCCAGTATTCCCCCATCACGGTACGTGCCACGAGGTCAATGCCCGTGTCCTTGCCACCGAAATGGTCTTTTGCGGGGAATTCGTTCCAAAGCCAGACGTTGGAGAGCTTGTCGGCGTACTGTCGGTCGGTTTGTAGGTACGCCTGCATCAGCCGCTCGAACTTGTTGCCCTTGTCCCTTTCGGAATTGGCATCTTGGCGGTACTTGGCGAGGATGGTGGTGAATGGGTTTTTGCTCATTTTGGGCGGTGATGTTTAGGTGGTTTGGGCAAAGGTAGGGGTTGGGGGAGATTTTGCAAGTTTTTGGGGCTTGGAAAGTCTTTTCAAGCAACATCATGAGATAATAAGTGTGTTGTTGACTTAATATTGGGCAGTTTGAAGAATTAAATGTTACCGATTCGTTAAATTTAATCAAACTAAACATTAACTGTCAGCAATATTTCTATCTTTGCATCATCAGTTCTTTGACAGTAGTTATTGTGTACTTGTGATGGTTTTGATTTGTAAGCAAGTCAGATTTTAAACAACCTGACATCACTTTTGGCTAACACATCTTAGTCTAATTATTTAATGCAAACGGCAACTCTCTTAAACGACTTTAGGTGGTTTATGCCAGAATTTTGGTGTCGTAATACTTAAAATCATGATTGCACTTATTTTGTTGCTCATAATTATTGGGCTAGATTTTAGGATTCGAAGCTTGTTACTTAGGCAAAGCATTCCTTTAGCAGATTCAGAATATCACAGACCTGATATTCCGTCGTCTCCATTCATTGGTGAAGGAAATTGCCAATCTTTTGTTTCTAAAGATAATAGTTCTTTTAGGTATATAATTTTTCTAATCCTAGTCTTTGGAGGGGGTGCTTTCATAAGAAGCATTGCCCATTTTTTTCGAAGGAAGGCCCCCTGGTCTATTTTTAAGGACAATACTTCTGGTAGATATACAGAAGTTCAAGGCCAGGTCCAAGGAGGGGACGCTTATAGAAGAAGCATTGTTCCTCTTTACTTACAAGGTGGCTCACTGAAATTTTCAATGACTTGGTTATGTCCCTTAGTAGTTGGGACTGCATGATTTCTTTAGATTTGATCGGACTCTTTTTCGTTCTTCCGCTCAAAGTGTAAAAGTTCAAATCTAAATCGTTGGGCTTGAAGCACTGTTTGATTTGTTTATGTGAAAGTCCAGTTCTCCTGCTTGCTTTCAATTATCATTTCCCTCACTAAAAATTTGGTCAACCAGACGAGCGGGAAAATGATAGTTGATGCCAGCAGTTAGTATGGTAGTTCTATTTAAATTGCTTGGATGGAGCCATTCTTTGACAAGTATGAACAACAATAATTCACTGGAAGTACTGTGTGGTCAAATTGACCAAATATTAGCGAACAAGGCTAATGAACAACTTCTTTCTACAGAAGACCGCCAAAGGTTGGAAAAAGCAAGGAGCATCCTTAAAGGTGTTCCAAATCCAATTTCAAAGGATGATATTGAGCATTGTCTCCATATCCTCCAAGTTTTGGAAATACTTGCCAGATTTTTTTGGCACAATTTGTAGCAGTTGGTTCAAATTGCCAAAAAATTTTTTAGATGAACGTTGGAGCTACCATAATAAGTTTGAGGAAGAAGAATGGACTTTCCCAGATTGAACTGGCCAAGGCCTGCGAGCTTTCTCAGACTTATTTGTCTCAAATCGAGAACAACCGAAGGGAGCCCCAAATCTCATCGCTTAAGAAAATTAGCGATGCGCTGGGGGTTCCCCTGCCGATGTTGTTTTTCATGTCAGCTGAAGAAGAGGACGTTCCTGTTGGAAAAAGGCAGTTCTTCAATTCACTGATGCCTGCGATTAAAGCGATGATAAGTGAATTTTTTCCAAGCGGAATCGTCAAAGCTTAATTTTTTGATAACGCTAGCAGCCATACAAGTTGAGATTTGTATGGCTGTTTTTTTTAACTAAATTTAAGTGTGAGGAAGAACTTATTCTTCGCCCCGGTCTTGTGGAATACCTTTTAGGTAAAGAGCGGTATCAGCTTAGCAGTTGCCGAAGCAATATGGAAACGCCCCGGCTCCTCGTCGAGGGCAGGCGATACGTTCTGGTAGTAAGTAGGAATATAGTAGCGGGTGGCCCGGTCTATTTCTTCATCGGAGAACCAAGGGTTGAGGTTGCGGGAGAGGAAGCGCTGTTTGCGGCGGTGGAGGAGGTGAGCGATGAGTTTGTAGATGCCAATCAATACTGCGCTGGCAAGCGCTATCACTCCTCCATATACCCAAACAAGGAAGTCGGCTGCCTTACGTAGGTCTAAGTCAAAACCCAAAAAGTCAAAAATTGGCTCAAGGATGTTATTTAAGAATTCGATGGGTTTCACAGGTTCGGAGTGTTTGTATGTATTTTGGTTATTGTATAGGCCGTGAAGGTATAAGCTTTTTCCAAAATACCTAGCGCCAGCGGCCCTTTTTCCGCCATTTTCAGGGCTTCCCAAGCCCCAAAACACCCATTTTTGAGCATCATACATATCTAAGGTCGCTCCTATCATCGCTAAGGGAGAAAAGCGCTCACGAATGGTCGCTCCTATCATCGCTATTGGAGAAAAGCGCTCGTGTATGGTCGCTCCTATCATCGGAATGGGAGAAAAGCGCTCAGATATGGTCGCTCCTATCATCG
>JADLHE010000459.1 GCA_020848965.1 Saprospiraceae bacterium | reverse complement strand
GCTGGTAGGTGCGTATCTTTTGCTTACGGTGCTGCGTGACCTCCGGGACAACTTCGCCGCCGAGCTTTGGACGGAGCTTGGCTATGCCGACCAGCCCGATATTTTCACCCAAACCGAACTGCCCGCCACGTTGGTCATACTGCTTGGACTGAGCTTGTTGGTATTGGTGAAAAACAATTACAAGGCCTTGTTTTTCAATCACTTTACTATTCTCTTTGGCTTGGTGCTGGTCTTCGTCAGCACCCTGCTTTTTTCCCAAAACTTACTCACTGCCCCACTATGGGCCATGCTCAACGGCGTGGGCCTCTACCTCGCCTATGTGCCCTTCAACTGCCTGATTTTCGAGCGGCTGATAGCAGCCTACCGCCAACCGGGAAATATTGGTTTCATCATGTACGTGGCGGATGCCATCGGCTACCTCGGCAGCGTGGCGGTGCTGCTGGTGAAGGAGTTCGTGAACTTGGAAGTGACGTGGAGCAATTTTCTGGTGGGAGCGAATTTGTGGGCGAGCGTGATGGGGATGGTGCTGGTGGGGGTATCCGTCTTATATTTTCGAAAAAAATGATTGACGATTGTTGATTACATGAATACATGATTGTTGATTGAATGGCCGATTTTAATAGTTAAAAATGTTTGATGGCCGTTACGCTCTATCGCCCATCAAAAAATTAAACTTCTTACGTTACTTCAACAATCATCTATCCTGTAATCAATTAATCGTCAATCAAAACCAGTAAGATGAAAAACGCCATCATCATCGGCGCAGGCATCGTCGGCCTCGCAACGGCACGGGCACTTGCCCTGAAAGGCTTTAAAGTCAAGGTTTTCGAACGCAGCCAACAGGCCATAGGGGCCAGTGTGCGCAATTTCGGCATGGTCTGGCCCATCGGGCAACCGACGGGGGAACTGTACGAAACCGCCTTGCGCAGCAGGGACATCTGGAAGGAAAGCTGCACGGAGGCGGGCATTTGGCACAACGAAAACGGCTCGCTCCATCTCGCCTACCACGACGACGAATGGGCCGTGCTGGAGGAGTTCGTGGCTGAAAATCAAGCACTTAGGCCCGCCGTTTCTTTGCTTGCGAAAAAACAGGTGCGGGACAAATCCGCCGTGGCCGTGCTGAAGGGGCTGCGGGGGGCGCTCTGGAGCAGCGACGAAGTCATCGTTGACCCACGGGAGGCCATTGCGAAGCTGCCCGCTTATTTCCATGAAAAATACGGCGTCGAGTTTCATTTCGGCGGGGCTGTGACGGAGGTGCAACCGGGCCGGGTTCGCATGGGCGACGGCCGCTGGCACGAGGCCGACCGGGTCTTTATCTGCTCCGGCCAAGACTTCGAGACGCTGTACCCGAAGGTATTTGCCGAGAGCGGCATCACCCGTTGCAGACTGCAAATGATGCGCACGGCAGCGCAGCCCGCCCGCCTCGGTGCCTCGCTCTGCGCTGGCCTGACGCTGACGCATTACAAGGCTTTTGAAAAACTGCCCAGTTTGCCCGCCTTGCGCAAGCGTTTTGAAGCCGAAATGCCGGAATATTTGAAGTGGGGCATCCACGTCCTAGTTTCCCAAAACCAGCTTGGCGAAGCCACCCTCGGCGACACGCACGAATACGGCCTGCACCACGACCCCTTCGACCGTTCGGAGCTTAATGAATTGGTTATCAAGTATTTGGAAACATTTTGCCGACTGCCAAAACCGCAGATTACGGAGACCTGGCACGGCATTTACCCAAAAATGAAAGATGGTAGCAACTGGTTCCAGCATGAGCCGGAGTTGGGCATCACCATCTTGAACGGCCTCGGCGGGGCGGGCATGACGCTGTCGTTTGGGCTGGCGGAAAAGCTCGTTGGAAATCTGTAGAAAAGACGAAGTCACCCACAATCATTGCAGCTTCTTCGATGCCACGGTTCCGTCCACGGAATAAGACAAAACATTGATAGACACATCCACCTGTTAGTTGGTCAGTCGGCCAGGCTTTGTCCTGCATGACGGAACTTACCAACGGCAACTTGGTCTATGCTTTTGCCCTATTTCATTGGGGCCATTGGAGCGGAGGAAGGTGCTGCTGCGCAGGAATTGTTGCCGCTTGAAAGAGCAATGAAATTTTGACAAGCAAAATCTTCCATGCCCCCGCCCAAATCCTCCATTCCACAGCCCGCACGGCCCGCTGACCTTGGTCCCGTCAATTTCGGCAAAAACAAAAACAGCAAAACATGGAAGTCGCAGCCAATATTTTCAAGTTCGACACGGGGCCATTCAACTGGTACTTGATTCGTGAAAATGGCCGTTTCACGCTCGTGGATGCCGGGTTTCCGGGGCATTACCGGGCATTTACCGAAGGCATAAAAAGCCTTGGCCACTCCGCAAAAGACCTCGAAGCCATCGTGCTCACCCATGCACACGCCGACCATATCGGCTTTGCGGAGCGGCTGCGAAAGGAAACGGGCGTACCGGTTTACGTACACCAAGCCGACGCAAAAATGGCCGCCCGCCCGCTTCAAGTGCCTTGGCTCGGCCTGATTTCCAACGCATGGCGGCCCTACACGGCGTTCATGCTCGGCACGGCAACGGTCAAGGGCATCTTCACCTTGCCGCACCTGACAAAAACCGTTTCGGTAAAAAATGGCGACGTGCTGGACGTGCCGGGCCGCCCCCACGTACTGCACACCCCCGGCCACACGCCGGGCGAAATCGTGCTCTGGATGCCCGAAAAAAAAGTGCTGATAAGTGGTGACACGCTCGTGACCCGCAACCTTTTCACCGGAAAACTGGGCCAGCCGCAACTCGCCAGCCCGATTTTGAACAGCGATTACAAAACGGCCCGGCGCTCGCTCGACCTGCTGCAAGAACTCGGCAGGGCGACGATGCTGCCCGGTCATGGCGACCCTTGGCAGGGAGAAATGCGGGAAGCCGTAGCTTTGGCACTCGAAAACAGCAAAAAATGACCAAACCACATATCAAATTTTCCTTCACGATGGGCTTCATCGTGACCAGTTACGTCACCTTTACCCTTGTGGCGGTGAATGTGGGCTTTGGTCGGCAGTTCTTGTTCCTTTGGCTGCGCAGTTGGGCGATTGCCTTCGTGCTGGTCAGTCTATCCATCCTGTATTTGGCGCCGATTGTCCGCAAAATGCTAAAAATCAATTGATTATGGTAGAAAACCCGGTTTTTACACTGACCAATCACCAAAATGGGCACCTTGCTTTCAAGCTGTTTTGGTTTGAAGACAACCGCCATTTCGACCATTTGCAGCGCAACAATTTCTACTCACTGATTTGGGTGACGAGCGGCAGTGGGCTGCTGCGGGCCGATTTTGCGGAGCATGTTTTTTCAGAAAACACGGTTTTTGCCTTTGCGCCCTACCAGCCGTTTATGTTCTCCGTTGGAACGGATTTCAGCGGCGTGGCGGTGCAATTCCACACGGATTTCTACTGCATCCACCGCAACCCGAAGGAGACGAACTGCGACACGACGCTCTTCAACAACGTTTATCAGCCGCCTTTTTTCAAGATGGGCGAGGACTTGCAAACGAGCTATTCGCAAATCTTGGACAATATGAAAACGGAACTTCAAAACGCCCCAACTGGCAATTATGAACTGCTCGTGCCCCTGCTGAAAATCCTGCTCGTAGCGGCAAGCCGCCAAAAACAAGTATTGCAAACGCCTGAAAATCAATTGGTTGACAGCAGTGCACCATTTTTGCTGCGCAAATTAAAAACCGTCATCGAGGAAAATTTCCGCCAAAAGCACAGCCCCAGCGACTACGCCGAATTGCTGCACATCACGCCCAATGCGCTGTCGAAATTGGCCAAAACACATTTCCAGAAAACGCCCACCGAACTCATCCACGAGCGCATCATCATCGAGGCAAAACGGGAACTGTACATGACGAGCAAGCCCGTCAAGGAAATCGCTTGGCACCTGGGTTATTCTGATGAATTCTATTTCAGCCGGGTTTTCAAGAACTATGCGGAGGTGTCCCCGATGGTTTACCGGGAAACGGTGGGGTTTGGAAGGGCGGAGGGTGTAGCGGGTTGAATTTTGAGCCAAAAGGTGCTGCAAACATTGTTCAAGTTTATGATTTTCGCAACCCAGATTTTCTCACCAAAACCAATTATTTGTGCAAAGTTTTGCTTGCTGAATTTTGATACTCCACTCCGTGCATCGCCGCCGTCACCGTCGCCAAAATCTCCATCAGTGAAGCATCCTCCTGCATCTCCTGCTCGTCGTCGAGGTCGCTGTGTGCTTCCTTCACTTTCAACTTTGGGTTGGCAAAATCAAAGTCGGCTTCGTCGTACTCATAAATGCTCCATTTACCGAAATTGAATTCGAGGGAGGTAAGGCTCTCCACCCAATCGCCGGAGTTGAGGTAGGTGACGCCGTTTTCCTGCCTGATTTGTGGCTGGTGGATATGGCCGCAAATGACGTGGCTATAGCCTTTTTCCCTCGCCAAACGGATAGCCGTTTCCTCAAAATCGCCGATGAACTTCACGGCCTCTTTTACCTTGGATTTTACCTTGCCCGCAAACGACATCCTCGATTTGCCCATCATGGCCCGCCACTTGTTCACAAGGCGGTTCAGGCGGATAAGCCAGTCGTAGCCGTGGCCGCCGAGCTTGGAGAGCAACGGGGAATATTGGATGACGAGGTCGAACACGTCGCCGTGGAATATCCAATGCTGCTCGCCGTTGACCTGAATCAGCAGGCTGTCCCGCAAGTGGATGTTCCCGATGGAAAAGCCGGAGTAGCGGCGGAGGGCGTCGTCGTGGTTGCCAGTGATATAATAGACCTTGGTGCCGCCCATCGCCATTTTCATGATGCGCTGCACCACTTTCACATGCTCGGCAGGGAACCATTTTTTGTTGAATTGCCAGATGTCGAAGAAGTCGCCATTGAGGATGAGCACCTTGGGTTTGATGCTCTTCAAGTAGTTCAGCAGTTCCTTTGCGTGGCAGCCGTAGGTGCCGAGGTGTACATCGGAGACGATGCAGATGTCAAGCGTTCTTTTCATGTATTGAACAGGTTATGGAATGGCATGCGTCCACAGTCTTTGTTTTAGGCGGTAAAACTCGCAGCCCAATATTAAATACATATAAAGCCCACATTATGAAATGATTAAGAATGCTTTTTTCGTGGCTAAATAGCCTACAAAGCATTTTTTTCGCCCCATGAAAATCCTTTATGCCATACAAGGCACAGGCAACGGCCATATTAGTCGGGCGAGGGACATCGTACCCATCTTGGCCAAATTGGGAGATTTGGACCTATTGGTCAGCGGCATTCAGGCCGATGTGGAGCTGGGGTACCCCATCAAATATCAATACAAGGGGCTTAGCCTCATCTTCGGCAAAAAGGGCGGCGTGGATATGGTGGAGACCTATCGCAAGAGCAACACCCTTCGCCTGATACGAGAAATACGCAGCCTGCCCATACAGGATTACAACCTCGTCATTTCCGACTTCGAGCCCGTGAGCGCATGGGCTTGTTTCCTGAAACGCAAGTCCTGCATCGGCCTCAGCCACCAAGCCGCTGTGCTGCACGAAACGGCGCCCCGCCCGCAGCGATTCGACCCCATTGGCAAGGCAGTGCTGAAGCGCTATGCACCCGTTACGGTCAGTTATGGCTTTCATTTCCAAGCTTATGCAGAGGGGATTTTCACGCCCATCATCCGGCAACAGGTAAGGGATTTGAAGCTTACGGACGATGGTCATTACACTGTTTACCTGCCTGCTTATGCAGATTCGGTAATCCTGAAAACCCTTGCGAAGTTCAAGCAGGTGCGTTGGCAGGTCTTTTCAAAGCATACAAAAAGGCCCTACCAGACTGAGAACATTTTTGTGCAACCCATTCAAAATGAGGCATTTCTGAAAAGCCTTGCCAGTTGTAATGGAGTCCTTTGCGGCGCAGGCTTCGAGACACCCGCCGAGGCACTTTTTCTAGGAAAAAAACTGATGGTCGTGCCTATGAAGGGGCAATACGAGCAGCAATGCAATGCGGCTGCCCTGCGGGCAATGGAGGTGCCTGTTCTAAAGAATTTGAAGGAAAAGCACCATGAAAAAATTGGAAAGTGGCTGGAATCCGGTAAGCCAATAATCATGAACTATCCAGACGAGACTGAGTTTTTTATCAAAAAAATATTGAACAATACTCCCCGGTAAAGGCACAAACAGGAGACATCCCGAAACGCTTGGCCTAACAGCTACCATTTCAGCCTTAGAGGTGGTAGGCTTTTGGCCACCACCAAATTAATTTTTGTAGTATCACCACCCTGATATATCTCAAGGCAGTTCATGCGATTTATCAATGCTTGTGGGATGTCACCGGCGTAGTTTCGTCCAAAAGCAATCCCGCTTCAGCCCTTTGCGAGTCGGTCGCTACCTGCATCAGCAACTTGGGGCTGGGACTCACCTGCAAAACAACTTGGTCATGAAAATGCTGAAAATCTTGAATTGGCGATGGGTTGTTTCCTTTTCATTGGGCTTTCTTTTGCTGTTCTACGCTGCGAGTTGTAGCTATATGAAGGTCAAATATTTGAATTCTAACGAATTGGCTTCACTGACGGCCCTGGGGAAAGTCCACAAGAATTTCATTCTGAACAAAGGGGGCTACCGATACCAACTGCAAACGCCTACCGTCGAAGAAACCCAACTGAGGGGCATCGTAAGTCCGGGGTTCGATGTGCCTGTTCATTATTATGATGGCCGACCCGACCGTTACCTGAAATCGGCTGAGGCCAGTATGTTCCAAGAGGTGCATATTTACCTGAATGATGATTATATCCCGTTTCAGCCTGGGGAAGTGGTCATCCCATTTGAGAATATCAAAGAAATCAGGGTGATAGACCATGACACTGGTAAAACGGTGCTGTCCTATATCTTCACGCCCATCGGATATGGCACAGCGTGGATTATTGCAATAAGCATCATTGCTGCCGCTTCCTCCTGTCCCTATGTTTATGCCTACAACGGGGAATCCTATATTTTCGAAGGCGAAACCTACAGCGGGGCCATTTTCCGGGGCTTGGAACGGGACGATTATATGCCGCTGCCCGACCTTGTGCAAGAGGATGGCATTTACAGGCTACGGATTTCCGATGAACTAAAAG
Source organism: Saprospiraceae bacterium (assembly GCA_020848965.1). GTDB lineage: Bacteria > Bacteroidota > Bacteroidia > Chitinophagales > Saprospiraceae > UBA6168. Next base: position 2,161 of record JADLHE010000459.1, on the reverse strand, counting down.
AGCACCAGTACACCAATTTGGCCAACCTCGTCGCTGTCAGCCACCCGAAAGGCACCAAGGTTTTGCCAGACAAGTATGGCAGGCCGCAGTTGATTGCACAGGAACAACCGCCCATGTTGGCCATTTCCGAAAATGGCAAGGATATGCTGGCGCAAGTATTGGCCACCGACCAAGACGTCTTCCCTTTCAACGAAGAAACGGCCACCAATCAACTCTACCTCAGCTTCAATAGGCCAAGGTTGGCCAAAACGGGCAAATTGGTGCTGAACGTCCGAAACAGCCTTTGGGGTGACATGGTGTATGCCGAGTTCAGCAAGAAATTCGGCAGTGCCTATATGCCCTGGATTGCGCAGCAAAACCAACTCACCAAGGAGGATTTTCAGGCAAGGCCCTACCGCCAAGATTTCAAATTAGTGGTTGCTGTCAAAACGGCAAATGGCTGGGCAACAGTGGACGACTTTGAACCCATTGGCCCGCTGGGCAACCGGGACATTGTGCTGCCGATCGCACTCAACGATTGCGCCAGCGACAAGGTTGAAGTACGGCTCACTTCCAGTTTCATGTTCTGGGAAATTGACCGTGCGGCCATGGACTTCACGCCAAATACCCAACTCGACATTTTGGAACTGAAACCTTCGGAAGCTTTTGGGCCGAACACCCATGATGCCAGGGCTGCCCTCGCCAACGATGACGACCAGTACTTGGAACAAATGGTGGTCGGCGATTTCACCGAAATACATTTTGAGGCAGTGCCCATCCAAGCGGGCATGGAGCAGACGATATACCTCCACTCAAAGGGCTATTACAACCATATCCGTGACTACAAGGGGCTGCCCGACCGCAAGGAACTGGAGAAGTTCAAGACGCCGGGATATTTCGACCAGTTTTCAAAGGACTTGTTCAAAGAGCGGATGGCCAATAAGGGGAACGAATTGGCAAAGCTCCAATAATGAGCGCCCATTGCACGCAGCCTTTTTTAACGTGTTCAAAATATAGAACCTATGGTCGTTGCTAAAGAAAAAAGGGTTGAAGTACAGGTTCCAAGCCTCCCGTCGCCCATCATCAGCAATAGGTTGGAACGCCGCATTGTGCAGGCGAGGTTTATGGTCCGCCTTTTCAAAAGGGTGTATGCGAAATGCGGGAACCTTGCCACCACCTTCCGGCAATGCAAGGAATTGAAGGAAAAGCACCGGCAATTCTTCAATACTGAGCTGTTGGGTAAAATCGCCCAAGTGGAGGGCCGACATTTCTGGCACCTTATTGCACCTGGCTTCCCGTCGAGGGCTGCCAGGCAAGTGCTTGATTTTGAAGTAAATAGGATGCAGGTGGGGCAGCCGCAGGACAGCCTTCGCTTCCTGATGTTCGCCATCACCAAGAAATGCGCCATGCACTGCGAGCATTGCTACGAATGGGACAACCTGAACCAAAAAGAAGTGCTCACCCGGCAAGACCTGGTACATATCGTGCAAAAATTCCAAAAAACAGGCGTGGGCGTTATCTGGTTCGGCGGCGGCGAGCCGATGCTCCGGCTGCACGACATGGTGCATGTGCTTGAAAACTCGGACGATTCCAGCGATTTTTGGGTGGTCACTTCCGGGTTCCAATTAAATGAACAGGCAGCAAATCAGCTAAAAGCGGCTGGGCTTACGGGGGCCATTATCAGCCTCGACCACTATGACCCGGCGCAGCACAACCATTTCAGGGGACATGAAGAAGCCTATTATTGGGCCATCCATGCTTGCGAAAATGCCAAGCAAGCTGGACTGGTCACGGCCCTGTCGCTGTGTGCCACCCGTGAATTTACCACCGAGGAAAACATCCGGCAGTACATGGAACTGGCAAAACGCTTGGGGGTCGCCTTTGTGCAGGTATTGGAACCCAAAGCCGTTGGGCACTATACCGGCAAGGCCGTTGGGCTTTCATTGGAACAAATAGCGCTGCTGGAAGCACTTTATTTGGAATACAACACGGCAGCGGCATTCAAGGATTACCCGATTATTGACTACGTCAATATCCATTACCGCCGGGCAGGTTGTGGCGGTGGCGGCGAGCGTTCGCTTTATATTGATACCAATGGCAACGTGAACCTATGCCCATTCTGTCGGGGAGAAGTGGCCAGCGCCCTACAATTTCCGGTAAACGACCTGCTGGGGCTTTCAAG
>JADLHE010000458.1 GCA_020848965.1 Saprospiraceae bacterium | reverse complement strand
CTCCCAGTGGCCCTCGTCCAATTCGAGACTCACCTCAATCTCAAGGCTGTCCAAGCGCAGCAATTCACCGTTTGGGGTTATGCTGTCGAGCAGCAACTCCAATCGGGCGGGGAGCACGTCGTTGGCAAAATGACTGAGCCGCTCTTGCCAACGCTTGGCTTCTGCCTCTGCAACTGGCAAGTCCACATCAAGGATTTGCCGTTGAATGATATGTTGCTGCTTGGTTGCCATACCTATCCCTTTTTATCCTTGGTATCCGGCTTGGGCTGTGCGGCCTTTTTGGGTGCTGGCACCGACTTGGACTGTAATTGCTCATTCTTTAGTACCGACTGGCCTTTGGACACAGTGGTTCCCCCAGCTTTTTTGATGATGATGGGGTCGTCTGTTAACAAGGTTATAGTCTGTTCAATATATTGCCAACACCCATTGCCGTTCATATAAAGAAATCTGGCCTTGACCGTTATTGCCTGAACAACGGCCGTTATCTGTGCCTTGTCCCCAAATGCAGGTGTGCCCCATTCCAATATCCAATAGTATTTGTTAGAAAGGGAGCTTGGGGGCATCGGGGAGGGCGCAAACTGCCACCCTTTGTTCAGTCTTTTAGCTTCAATTGCCTTAACGGTTTTCAAAATGCAGTCGTCCTTGGGCTTTTCACCCAGACACTTATTGAATTCAATGCACCCGAATTTTTTGAATTCAAATGCTTGGCGCTCTGTTTGGCCACCTGAAACTTCAAGGTTTATACCCGTCTGATTGTATAACCATTTTTGGGTTACGGCACCTACTTGGGTATCTTTCTGCAATAGGTTGAATTCAATGGCGAGGTTGAATTCATAACAACTATAGCGTTCAACGGTCAGAACACTACCATTCTCTGGGTTATAAATAAATTTGACTCCACCACTCGCAGGCCCTGCTTCCAATTGCTTGTTGATTTCCTCAAAGAGTTGTCTTAGCCGCTGGTCAAAATCGGCTACAGTGATTGCACTTTTACCAAGATATTTTAGGAACGTTCCCGTCTTTTCAAAATCTATGTCAACCAACTGTTTCAAAGCACCATCCTTTTTTCTTTCGATGATTTGCAGTTTTGCCGTGGAGACGGTTTCAATCAGCATGGCTTCTTTCCCATTGGGTTTAGCGAGAAACAGCAGGTAGTTGCAGCGCTCCACTATGCCATCGCAAGGCAGGTCGCATGGCTTGGCGTTCACATGGACTTTGACCGTTGCCGAGGCGGATTTCCCGTATTCGTTGGTGATTTCATACTTGAATTCAACATTCGTATCGGACATGTTTTCATCTGGCCAATAAGTTATGCTTCGATCTGTTCCTACTATGGCCTTGCCATGCAGTGGCTCTTGGATAATTTTTACTGTCAGGCCTGTTCCTTCACCCAAATCGTTGTCCAGTACCCTGATAATTTTTGACGTTTTGTATTCAGTCACTACCGAATCGTCAATTGCAACGGGTACCGGCGGAGGCGGGCATTGGTGTGTAAACGGTTTGCTGACAGATGGGCAAGCCGAACCATCTTCTACCACCACCGCTGTTGTTGTTGCAGGCAATGGCCCTACTGTTAATTTATACGCTGTCCCTATTCGTTCTGTTATAATGGGTTCCAGGTTATTTACCCTAAAAGGTTCAATGCCGTTGCTCACCGTGATTTCCAAATTGAAAGTTTGAGTGAACCCGATACAGGTAGCCTGACCAAGGGTAATGCTCAGCTGTGGTTTAATTTCCACTTTCACCTCAGCCGATTCGCCTTCTTGGGCATCCTTCAGTTGTAGCGCATAAGTTTTCCCTGCATCCAATCTAAAGGGCGATGGAATTGCAGCATAAGCACCTCCATCTATTTTCAATTGGTAAGGAGCAACCCCACTTGTCACCTTAATATCTACAATGGCTTTCCCATCGTCACCCGTGCATTGTGGCGTGGCCAAAAAAGTAGGAGGCGGGGCAGGCAAAACATATTGAATCGGCGGGCAATCAGAGCAGCAGCGGTAGGGCACAAAAAAGTCGGCAATGACGACGCCAATTGGGATGTCTTTGGTTTGCGCTGGAAATCCGACTTTGGGGTCGGTCAGTGCCAATTCGAATGACTCAGGGTTAAAGACATACCCATTCCTTGCTGAAAGCATCTGTATCGTGCTCAAGTCTTCTTCACTGAACCTAAGCGATTCCTTACCTGTGAATTCATTGGCCAATAAAAATGGCCTAGTGGTGCCCATGGTGTTTCCAAAGTTCCCAACTACTTGCGCAGAAGCTTCATTTGCGACCACGGCCTGGTCAGAGGCGACAATTGTCCGCATTGGTTCCCTAAAAACGAGGATTAACGTGCCGCCAGTTGTCACCCCAGCTTTATGCTGGATATCGGGGTGCTTGAGCACATAGTTTTTAAAGAAAATCATCTCCTTCAACTGTTGGTCTCGCTTGTCCAATTCAGCTTTTATCTCTTTGAGCCTAGCGTCAGCACAGTTTTTGAGGATGCTGCGCAATTGGGCCAAGGTTTCGGTCTGTTGGGCAGGCGGGAAATAAACCCCACCAACCGGTGGCCTGTAATTTACCAATCCAGCATAGTATTCACTTGCCGTAGCATAAACTTGCTCACGTTGTAGCTCCAACTTCTCAATGTCTATGCTGTCCAAATCTTCCGTTACCAAGGATGTATAGTCATAGATATCCGCCATCAGCTCCGCAGGGTAGCCAACTACAAGGTTGAATTGGTTGGTGGGCAGGTTCGCAAGGGCATTGTCTTGCCTCAAATCCTGCAACATTCTGTTTTTCAGTTCCGCACCGCTAGTCACCTTTGGGTCATTATAATGCTGAATGAATATTTTGCCTAGATTCCCCTCTCCTACGTTCACGGCACCAGAAATATCAATGGTGGTAAGCCCACCGACGAGCTTGGCATCCCCAACGGTTTGCACTGGATTCACCACTGTTGCATCCAGTTTTTCACCTACGGTTTTGCTTGCAACCGTTTTTTGGGATGCTTTCGCATTGATGGAGCCTCCACCTTCTTCTGTGTAAATCGCAATATTTTCATAAGAAAAACTAGTGAAATAATCAATCTTATCCTCCCATAAACAAGCAGCTTCCTTCACCCAGGCATTGTAAATAATGCGCAAATCATTGGTCATGCAATGGGCTGGCTGTGGGTCGTTGAGCACTGTAAGGTTATCGGCATTTAAGGCAATGACGTCAATTGGCAGTCGGTTTGCCTTGATTTTTTGCAACAAATCCGAAATAACAGGCCGCCATGCCCGGCCAATATGCCCTTCCACCCTGAAAAAATTGTTCGGTTCCAAGTCATATCGCAATGGGTTTACGACAAAGGGGATGGTCGAATAGGCTCCTGCATTATAGCTGAGGTTATTCCTTTCCCTGCCTTTGCACGACAGTTCGTAGCTCCACCGTTCGAACAGTGCGGGCACCCCGGCATTTATATTGTAATAGAATGGGATAGCCTTTTGCGATAGCCAAAAATGCCCATATTTGCTCGGGGTGATTTTCACAAAATCGAGTGGCTGGCCACTTACGGGCCAGGATGGCAATTGGAATTGCTTCACCATCAACACCAAGCGTTGAAACAGGTGCCTGACCTCTTCCGCCAGCTTTGCCTGCCCCGACTGTGCCATGGATGGTCTGAAATAATGTCGGTACACTTTTCTTTTTCCCACTATCTCACCGACCATAAGATACCGCTCGAACAAGTTTTCGGATGGGCAGCACATGGCCATAAGCTCAAGGCCCTTGCATTTTAACTCTTCATAGGCTTGGATAATATCGTCCAAGAAGTCATAATAATATTGGGAAAAAACGATATTGCCGTTCGTTGACCCAGTCAGGTAATTGCTTTGAATGGTGCCTAGTTTATCAGCAAATGGATTGGTCTCTTCAATGGATTGCAAAATTGGCTTGTAGGCTTCGTAGGCATTGTAAAGTGCCGTGCCTACATGTTTGAAAAAAGTAAGCCTCGTCCTTGGTTGCACCTCAAGCAGTATGGCCCGGTACGCGGCCATGATTTCGTCCGCTGTATCCACATTGGTATTTCCTACGTCAAAGCGCCTAAGTCGAATATCTATTAAACCAATTCGCTCGGTCAGCTTTGATGCAATGTCCAAGCTGCCAGATTTATCGGCTTCCAGATTGGCTTCATCCAAAATCTTGTCCATATCCGATTTGCGGAAAAGCAACTTCCGCAAGGTTATGGTCACTTCCTGCCCCTTGTCGTCACAAGAGTTTGGGCTGCAATTTTTAAGGCTTTCCAGCTTGCACTCCACAAATAGCACCACCACTTTATCACTCAAAATAGTGGCAGAAATCGGGCTGGTATCAGGCTCGCCCGTTGGGAACAATTCCCAGATGTCGTACTGCTGAGGTTTAACGGCAGCTTTGTTCAAAAAAGCAGGATAGGCGATTTCGGCAGGCAAGTAATATTCCTTGTAGCGAGATAAGGTGATACTACCTTTCACGGTCGTAGTGGGGTCATCTGGGACAACAATCAAGTGGCCGCCCGAAGTCACGCCACAGCCCTTGCTCAAGGTGATGGACGAAGAATCTGCCGCAACCGTAAGCTCCAAACCGCATACGATTCCGATACCGATGAGGTTCGTCCTCGTCAAATGGTTCTGTTCCTTCAGGTACCTAAACATCTCGTTGAGGTGGCTGTCCTTCAGCACTTGGTTCGGTTCAAACACCGGATAGGCTTTTTCCTTCGGTATCATGGTCTCAATGTTTAATGACGATGGTTATTGGTTCGTTTAGGAAAATAAGCGGCTCAACGCCCAAGTGCCGTGCTGCCAAGGCGAACGGGGTTTACATCGCTGCCATCGTCACAGTCGTGCAAGGTGGCAGTCGGGTAAACGCTCGTAAGCTTGGACAGCAGGTCGAGCAATAGCCAAAGTTTTTCGGTCACATCGAATATTTTCAGGTCGTAGAGTTCGTTGAAAACAGCTTTTAGCCTTGATGCATGGGGGGCAATGAAAAGGGAAGGCTCACATCCCGTTATTACAGGCTCGACTGGGAAAGCCGCATCGAAAGTGGCGCCAACCTCCACTGCGCCAACAAGCCGTTCCAAGGTTTCGGGGTTTTCAAAATACCTGCGCTGCCGCTCGTAAAAAACGGCTCCGAATTTCGCCAGCATGGTGCAGGCGCAGCTCTGGGCCTTTGATTTGTCGGTCAGCATTTTGCTGAGCGCCATTTCCAGCCGCTTAGTCATGGTGCGCTCGCACCAGTCCATGCCTTGGTTGGCATTTAGCCACTCCACCCAAGCGGTTTGGAACTTTGAATATTGAAAACCATTGATGAAAACTTCCGTGTAATGGGCAATCATGAACGAGTTCAACAAGGGTTGCAGGGCCGCATCACTCAAATTTACCTGGCAATCTGCTAATTCTGAGCTATTCGCATCAGGCAATCCAGCAAAAAGTGCAGTTAACTCCGTTTGCACCGCTAAGGGCGTTTTGTGAACATGAGCAGCATTATTTTTGGGTATGGCCCAAGCAATAAACACGCTTTGATAAATATGGAAAAAGCCTGCTGCACAAAGGCAAGCCTGTTCAAAACTTGGCCGCTTGTCGTCGGTTGTCGAACCATTGTCAACCAGCAGTGCTGCCAGTTTTTTGATGCCAGGTTCGCAGGCATCAAGTTCATAGCCACGGTTGCCCACCCAGCAAGTCTTGGCTAGAATATGCGCTGGCGTTTCCAGCCGGATGGTATGGTCGGCAAAGCGGCGCAGGTCCAGGTTGGCGTCAAATGGAACCTGCCAACCGGGCATCACGATCGTCATCTGGAAAGAATACGGGTCTTCATCACCACAACCAGCGCAATCTTTATCAAGGCAGACTTGCATGAGCGCATCTCCGAAAAACTTCGGCCTTAGCAAGATATGTTCAACAAAGATGATTTGCTCCTCCATGGCCGCATCGAAGCCTAGCTGCCGTGCAATCCGTTTGCGAAGGCCGGGGAAGTTCGCAGGATTGCCCCCCTTCCGGTAATTGAAGGCCTTGGCCCTATCGTGACTAATGGAAGGGTAGTCCCTAAGAAAAGAAATCTTGTCGGCAATGAGCTTTTCCTGCGTGTGCGCTATATTGTCTTCGAAGGAATATAGCGCCAGCGCATAATCCGAAAAACTTTCGGCAAACCTCCCCAACAGGTGGTCGAGGAAGCGGTTCCTGCGCTCTAAAAACTCGGGTTGGGACTCCAGCAAGCCATGCTGCACCGAGGGATTGTCAAGCGCTGCGTCCATCAAGGCTTCACTCCCTTTAATCAGGGTCTCGTCTCGCAAATCCTTGAAAAAATAGGTCTGGCTAACTGTATTGTCCAATGAAAACAGCTTCCCAAAATTGGACAATTGAGCAAGGAAATTTGCCAACAATTGCTCAAAAAACAAGAGATAGCCTTTGAGTTGCTTGGCTTGTGCTTGCCGCAATGCAGAGGCCCTGCTGGGCAATCCATCGAAGCCAACACCATAGGTCAACGGCAAGGAATATTGCACGGGAAAGTATGTTTCCGGTGAACGGAATTCCCCAATTGGCACTGGTAAATCAAATGGGCCTTTCTTGATTTTAAGCCGCTCGGCCTCCCCCCTGAGTTGGCTCAGTGTGTCCTGAACTTCGTCGGGACGTGCCAAGAAAGGCAAGTCGTTTTTGAAAAACAAAAACTTGGAAAGTGGTACATGAAGGCGGGGCTGGCAGCGTTCACCGATGACCAACGACCATCGGGCACTTATCTGTTTGGGGTCTGCGCCCCCATCGGCTGCACCTCGAACAGGGTTGCCATCCTCATCGTATTTAGTCAGCAAAAGCCCCCTGACCGCTAAGACGCCAGGGATGTCCATCAGCCGATTGATGATGTCGGAAGTGCGGAGCACTGTTTTCAGTTGGGCAGCTTCCAGTTCCTCGGTTTTGATGAACCCGTGCTGTAGGCTTGGGCCTTCAAAAATCTCCTCAACGGGTTGCCCTGCATCTATCAACTCCTGCAAGGACCAGAACTTGATGGGCGGGTTGAAATAATCTTCTATTTCATAGAGCATCTTGGCCAACACCCGCTCAATGTCGGCATCGGGGGCCAGTTCCACATCGGCACAAACGGCCACGTCCTCCACGCAAACCTGGCTTATGCAGCACCAGTCTTCACAGAGGTTGCGGTGCTCATGCAAGGCTGTTTTTGCTGCCTCAATGGCTAAGAGGATTTCCCGCTGTTTTCGGAAATATTGCTTGATGATAGTTCCATCGCTATTTTTTTTGGTCAATTGCTCAACTATCAATTCAGGCGTCATCATCTGCCTTACATCATCGTTGGCGTAAATGCGCAATGCGATGTTCTCTATGGATACAAGTTCAGTTCCGAATGCAATTTCAAGGCTTAAATAAAAGACGCCAAACCAGCCTTTGCGCAGCTCTTCCGCTGTTAATTCCTCATCATTTTCCGTTTTGCTCCGAGAAAATTTTGTGATTTCAACATTGGTTAATGCCGATAATTCAAAGGGGCTGAAGTTCAATAAATTGTTCGAACCCCTTGTATAAAATGGCTTATTGGCTTCTTCGTCCCAATCCGGGAAATGCACTTCAAGCAGCACGCTTTCCAATTTAGCGAGTCGGCCCAAGGGAAAAATCTTCTGATTGAAGCGATAGAAAACCTTGCGATCGTTCAGGTCGCCCAATTCGGGATGCTGCTCCAGTTCAAGCAATACATCATAAGTGCCAAGTGGAGATACTTTCAGGGGCGTTTTCACCCCAGACATGAGCCGCAGCATTGTTTCATCATCTCCTAACTTTACTGCTTCTAGATTTTTTGGCACTGGCGGCACAAAAGCCAAGCGCCCGTTTTCACAATCCGCAAAAAGCTGCACTTCACAAGCACAGTCTTTGCAGACCAACCAAGCATTGCTGACGCCTACAATATCTACTAAAAGCTTCCGAAAATCATTGATGGTCAACGGGTTACAGGTCAGTATGTCCTTTGCCGTAAAAAACGGTTGATCCGCCCCAGCATTGCCGGCGAGCAAATCCTCAACACTCCAGCCAGCCTTATAGCCGAGTTCGGAAATGGCATAGCACAACGCTTCCAGCATCGTGATTCCGGGGTCATGGCTGTTGTAGTCTGTCCAAAGGCGGCTACCCATCTGTTCGATGTACTCGATGCCCTTTGTGCGCAGGAAGTAGTAGTCTTCACTGGGCAGCAGACTCGGATTTTTTTCGATGGTGACGGGCTTTGCGCTCATAATCTTACTGGTCAATGGTCATACATACATTAGCAATTGCAATGCTCCGAAGCCATGTCGGTTACTGTTGCAGGTATGGCCTTAATCGTATGTTTTTCAGCAGAAACCAAGATCGAGATGGCCTTGGTAGCCTCCACTTGTTCTTGGTCCACTTTGCTCCAATCTTTGCCTTGGGCATCTTTGATGAGGTGGTACAATTTGAAATCGGTCACGTAATCCACATAAGACCTTTCTTCAATGAAATTGATGAGGGAGGACTTGTGTGTGCGGCCCCCAAAGCTGATGTCTTTGCCTCCGCCAAATGCCCACGGCGAAAGGAATCGCACCAGTTCGTCGTTCAACAGCTTCAGGTGGAAAGCCTCATCAACGCCCGCAAAGAATTTCACGCAGAACTCGACCTGCACTTCCTCAAATTCGGGGTTGTGCACATGCAGTTTCACATGACAGGAAAGGTGTTTCTTCAAGAATACTTCAATGGCTTTCAGGTCGCCAAGGCTGGTATAAGGCCGCAGCGGGTCAATTGCATTGTGGTTTTGAAGATTGGGAATGGCGATGAAGGTTACATGCTGAGGCGACAATTCATGGTATTTAGACTGGCCCGTATCCCTTGGCTCAAACCAAGTGTGGTTCAGGCATTTTACTTTGTAAATATTGGGAAAAGCCTCCAAGACCAAGCGCTCGTAATCCCAAGCGGTGATGGCTCTTTTTTTGTGCCGCAGCCGCTCGCTCACCCTTGTATAGAAGTGGCTCGCCTCCTCCCCTGCCCTGCCGCCGAAAGAAGGGAAAGTTTGTTCCACTTTTTTGACTTCCGCCTCCGGCACCACCAATTTGGCGATGGTCTTTGCAGGCAATTGCGTTCTAAGGAAGTCGGGCGAATTGCCTTTGTCTAAGAAAGTGGCCCTGGCTGCTTGCGCAGCAATATGTACAATTTTGCATACGGCATCGGTCGTAGAAATGCTGTTTCCAAGGCTACGGGCAATGGAGGCACGCAGCCAAAATTGCCCAGTGGGCAATAGGGTGTTGTCATTCGTTGCATCCCTCGGCACCGAGAAAGTAATGATACCCGAACGCATCAACTGACTGGTGCGGTCGTTCAGTTCGTCACGGCGGAATGCGACCCACTTGTTTTTGCTCAAATAGCTCCAACGCACATGGTCATCTGGCTTGAGTATCTTCGGGTTCGCACTCCCTTCAGCCATTTGGAACAAAATGGACAGGTTTTGTGGGGGCTTCAAATCCACAATGCCGATATAAAACTCCGCCTCGTGTTGGGCAGGAGAAGTATCGGCAGGTGGGGGCGGTGGTTTGGAAGTGGGCAAGCAAGGGTCGTCGGCCTTGGCCTGAACGGCAGCCACATAACGGGGCAGCAGGCTGGGCAACTGTCCATTTTCGTCCAGCGAGGCATGCGCCTCCATGTAACCGAAGGGGTGAAGGTGGAAGAAGCGACCCTTTCGCTGCTGAAAATCTGCATTTGCATCCAGTCCGATGTCTTGCCGGGCCATAAAACTCAACGAAATTTCCTCGAGTACAGGGGTATATGGAGCAAAAGTTGGAGGGTGTGCATTTCCTGAAATATTGGCGTCTGGATTTGCCTTCTTAGCTAAGTAGTCAACAAGGTCTTCCAAGTGTTTTTTGTGGCCAAAATCAGCGTTGAGCCTAAGCCTGAAAAAGCCATGCTTGCTGTCCACGCCGTAATATTCCTTGTCCGAAAAATCGGGCAACTCGTTTATATACGTTGGGAAACCCTCTAGGTTTGAACTCGGTTCCCCATCGTTTCTTTGAAAAAGCTAGAAGCTATTGTCAGCCCCATTGCCCGTAAAAACACCATTTTTAAGGTACTGCAAACTAGCCGTAGGGTTGGGCGTGTTGGCATTGGAGTTCGATTCGTACCTGATATTGCCCAAAACTGGCTGCGCCTTCCATTTAATTTTCAGCACAGGTTGAACAAAAGTGCCATTCATCGAAAAGGCCTGTTTTTGGAAAAGCTCCTTGCAGCCGATGGTCAGGCTGGCCCCGGCAATAGGTTGAGAGCCAAAAGGTTGAAAGGGTTTTGAGGAATCCAAATCGCCGAAATCATTTGAAATGGCAAGGTCTTTTAGGCCAATGCTCCACGTTACGATATGTACTTTTTTCACTTCCAATTTAGCCAAATCCTCGTAGATAAAAGGCTGGTCGTTGTGCCTCAAGAAGATTCGGACCATTG
>JADLHE010000457.1 GCA_020848965.1 Saprospiraceae bacterium | reverse complement strand
CATTGGTACTATGGCCGCTACCGAGAGCAAACCACTGCCGCAGCACGTAGCCGCTCGCCTTATCATGGCTTTATGACCAATAATTTTCTCATTTCAAAAAGCATTTTCCTCAGTATTCTTTTCGATGAAACCTTGCGTCAATATGGGCATGAGGACACCCTTTTCGGGATGAAATTGGCCGAAAGGAAGGTGCCAATTTTGCATATTGATAATCCCTTGGAGCATATCGGGCTTGAGTCAACGGAAGTTTTTCTTCAGAAAACGAGGCAGGGGCTTGAAAACTTGGTGAAACTTCGGGCGGAAGGCAAGCCGATTGACACCAAACTGACAAAGGCTTTTGATTTTTTGGAGAAATGGCAGCTCAGTGTTTTCCTACCCGCTTTTGAGCGCTTCCTTTTTGTTAAACTAAGAAATGGAAGCCTCAACCTTCGGCTTTTCGACCTTTATAAACTGGCGGTTTTGAAAAGGATTAGCTTGGAATTCAAATCCAAATAAAAGGGGCTTATCTCAATAAAGTCAACGTCCCAATCCTAGTCTGTGTCCGCTCTTCCCCATTATTGTCGAAACCAAAACTCACCCGGTAGGCATACACACCTGTTTGTACCTTTCTGTCTTTTTGCTCGCCATTCCATGATAGTGCTGGGCTGTCAGTTTGGAATACAAGATTGCCCCAACGGTCGTAAATAAATGCTTCGAAATCCTTGATTTCGCAGCCGGGGAACATCCTGAACTCATCATTGATGCCATCGCCGTTTGGAGAAAAAACGTTGGGAATATACAAGCATTGCTCGCATGGCAACAGCTCCGTTTCATCCTCGAAAAGGCATCCGTTTATGGTCACTGCTACCTTGTATTTGCCGGGAGCCACAGCCTTGAAATTGTGGTTCGTGGAGCCATCTTGCCATAAATAAGTGGCTTCGTCATACTTTACGTTGAACCAAATCCCTTCATTTTCGCAGATATAGCCATAATCGGACATGGGGTCTTGAGGGCCATCCTGGATGGTGACCAATACCGAATCGGTGCGGCTACAGCCACTTTGTGTGACCCTTGCCCACAATAGTCCGGGTGTCGTAACCGTAAAATCTGGAGCGGTGCTTCCATCGCTCCAAGCATAGGTTGCGTCCGGCAAATCGACGCTCAACTGCTTTGTCTCGCCTTGGCAAAGCGCAATATCATCCCCCAAATCAAAGGGCACAGTTGTAAATCCAATTTCAATGGTGTCTCGGTATTCACAGCCAGCTTTGCTGACCTCCACCCAATAAGTGCCTGGTAAACCGACCTCAAGAATTGGTTCTAAACTGCCGTTTTTCCACACTACATCAGCCCCCGGAATATCGGGGTCCAGCAAAATTGTTTGGCCCTCGCAAAGTGTGGTATCGTTACCCAAACTGACGGGCACTTCCGAAACGTAGTCCACTATCATGGTATCCCGACTTTTGCAGCCTTCCTTGTCCACTTCCAGCCAATATTCGGCAGGTGAGGAAACTAAAAGGACATTGGAAGTGGCACCTGTTGACCATAGATAGTTTACATCGGTAATTTCTGGGTCGAGGATTATGCCTTGGCCAGCGCACAGAATGGTATCCGCTCCAAGGTCAATCGAAAGGGAATCTGGCGTCAGGCTGACAACCCAAAAGTCTTGCTCGCCGTAATTTCCATCTAAATCTTGATCGCTGGAGGCGGAAAAACCCGCACATGCAAAGCCGCCATTCTGGCGTTGCACCACCGAAAAGAATCGGTCGTCTAGGCTGCCGCCAAAATTGCGCTCCCAAATCAGCGAACCATCCGCATCCAAATTGATGAGCCAGCCGTCCTTGCTGCCGTAGTTGCTACTAACATCGGCATTGGAAGAGGTGGAAAGTCCGGACAGCAACAGGCCTCCATCGGCTTTGCCAATAATAGAAAAAGCACGGTCTTCGGTCATGCCGCCATAGTTTTCACTCCAAATGATGCTGCCGTCCGACGCTATTTTCATGACCCAAACATCATAGCCACCATTGTTGCCGTTAACGTCAATCGTGGCGGAATTGGAACTGCCAGCTATGAAAGCGCCATTGGCGTTGATTTCCACATCGTAGGCCCGTTCTTCGCCATTTCCGCCAAAGTTCTTCTGCCAGTCCAGATTTCCGGATGCATCCAATTTGGCAATCCAGTAATCATAAAATCCGTTGTTGCCCGTCAGGTCAAAATCGCTTGAAAAGGAAGAACCAGCAACCAGATAGCCGCCATCGGTTGTTTGCACGGCATCAAAAGCGTATTCCGAAAGGCTACCGCCCAAGTTTCGCTGCCAAATCAGGTTGCCATCGGCATCAATTTTTAACACCCAATAATCAAATTCGCCGTGGTTGTCAGTCAGGTCGCCATTGTTCGATTGACTATAGCCCGCCAGAATATAGCCGCCGTCGCTCGTGGGTTGGATGCTCTCCACCCGTTCGTTGAGGCTCCCGCCGTATGCCTTTTTCCAAAGGATATTGCCCACGGCATCCAAACGCAGTACCCATGCATCCTCTACGCCGTGGTTGCCCGAAACCTGCCCATCGAACGAAACGGAACCGCCCGCCACGATATAGCCACCATCTGCCGTTTGAAGCACGCCCGTTGCGATGTCGTTATCGGCTCCACCGTAGTTTTGTTGCCATTCAATATTGCCCAGCATGTCCAATTTCAGCACCCAATAATCGGATAAACCCTTGTTGTTGCTGAGGTCTTCATCAGCGGAACGGGAATAGCCCACCACGATAAGGCCACTGTCCGCAGTCACCTGCATATCGTTGGCAGCATCGGCTTTGGTGCCACCGTAGTGCTTTGACCAATCGGTGAAAACGCAGGCACCTTGCTGCGCAAAAAGAATGGATGGTAAAAGGAAAAGAATGAAAATGAGCTTTCGCAGCATTGATTTGTGCGGATTTGTGGACTATTTAAGCCGCAAAACTAATCGAAACACGGCCAAAATGCCGATGCCGCATTGCCTTTGTCGGTTTACTTGCCTAAATCACCTCTGCCACCACGAATATACTGCCTCCCACAAAGACCAAATCATCCGGCTGGGCACTGCGTTTGGCGGCAGCCAAGGCTCGCTTTACGGAAGTATAAAATTTGCCCACTAAGCCATGTTTTTGGGCCTCATCGGCCAGCAGTTTTGCATCAAAACCACGTGGGATATTGGCCTTGGCAAAGTAATAGTTGGCGGCTTTAGGCAACATGGAAAGCACTTTGTCAGGCGCTTTGTCATTCACGGTTCCAAACACAAAATGGAGTTTGCGAAACGGGATTTTTTGCAAGGCTTCCATCGCTTTTTTGATGCCGTCCTCGTTGTGGGCGCTGTCGCAAAGCACCCTCGGCGATTGGCCAATGAACTCCCAACGACCAATAAAATTGGATAATCGCTTCAAATCATTAAGGCCCGAACGCAGGATTTTTTCAAATTTTTCGCCATCAATATGAGCTTTGAACATGGGGCGAACCCATTCCATTGCCTGCAAAACGGTGCAAAGATTGGTGCGCTGATAATCGCCTAAGTGATTGACAGACAGTGATTT